>NZ_VRVG01000290.1:0-1884 GCF_008040085.1 Methylobacterium sp. WL7
GTGTATTTCATACACATAGCTGTGTCGGTGTGTACCGTCGACCTCCAAATGTGTGTGGCAAACATCTATGCTGGTGACGGGCAATCAGCTCAAGGCCGCGCGGGCTCTTCTGGGCGTCGAGCAAGCCGACCTCGCCGCGCGGGCCGAACTCCACGTCAACACGATCCGCAAAATGGAAGCGAAGGGCCCTGCCGAAATCACGAGCGGCGCCGACGTGGTTCGGCGGGTTCAGTCCGCGCTTGAGGCGGCCGGCGTCGAGTTCCTGAACCATGGGCGGCCTGGCGTGCGCCTACGGGGCGAGGATCCGGCATGACCGACGAGCCCGCCTCCCCCGAGAGACTGTCCGAGATTTTACGCCTCTGCACCACGCTCGCTGATCGCGTGTTCGACGCGCAGATGATGGGTCGGACGGTTCCAGCGGACCACGCCGTCGCCTTGGCGAAGGCTGCACGCCTCCTGCAGGATCAGTGCGTAGAGTGGCCGCCGATGCTGACGCACGTGATGCACGAGCTGGCAGACAAGGATGGCCGGTCGGTGCCCAAGCCGGAAGCCGGGCCGCTGGACGGTATCGACATGCACGGTCTGACCAACTTCTTTGCGGGCTTCAGCAAAAAGGATCAGTCGTGACCGCCGGCCTGGAGTTCATCCCGGAGAACGGAGGCGGGGCCAGCATCCGGTTCCGGGAGCGGAAGGCGCCGTGACACGCATCAGCGAGGACAAGCGGCCGGCGCCGCGCGAGCCAAGGGCGATGCCGCACTGGCTGGTATTCGTGATCAGCGTCCTAGCCCTCAGCGTGCCGGTCGCCGGCCTGTTGTTTATGGTGTGGCTGGCCCTCGTGCGGCCGACGGACTTCATCATCAGCCTAGTCGAGCTAGCCTACATCGCGGTCGCCACCGTCCTGATCGCCACCGGCGTGGCGTCCTACGTTCATCGAGAGCGACAGGCGCGCTCATGAGCAGCAAAGCTGGGACCCGGTTCCGGGAACGGAAGGGTTGATCACAGACCCGCAGGTTCTCGCAGCACGGCTCTCCATTCGCTGGGCGCCCAGAAATCTGGCTCAGCACGCCAAGGTGCTTGTGAGCGTTGTGGCGCGAGCCGAGAGCAGCCCCGGAGAGCCAGCGATCACGATCGTGCAGCCGAACGCCCTGAAGCAGACTCGGCGGGCAGCTGACCTCACATCGTGATACGGTCCGAACCTTGCGGGACCAACGCTGATCTCGACGCCTCTCTTTAGGACTGAGCCCATGCGTATCCTTGTCGGCTGCGAGATGACCTATGAATTTACGCACCCCACCCCGGTCATTGCGACGCTGAACGTCCATGCATCGCGCTTCTCCGATCTCGAACGGCCTGACTATCTCATCACGACACCTGCAGTTCCCCTGGATGGATACCGCGACAGCTTCGGGAACTGGTGTAACCGTATGGTCGCGCCAGCTGGCCGTTTTACGCTGAAGACCGATACGATCGTGCGGGATCACGGCAGTGGTGATACGCAGGAGGCTGACGCCCAAGAGATTGCGGTCGAGAAACTACCTTCCGACACAGTGCTGTTTCTCCTCGGGAGCCGATATTGCGAAACCGACCGCCTGTCGTCCATCGCCTGGGATTTGTTTGGCCATATCCCACCGGGCTGGGGCCGGGTACAGGCGATCTGCGACTACGTCCATGATCGCATCGCCTTTGGGTATGAGCATGCCCGAGCAACTCGGACAGCCTTCGATGTCTTCGAAGAGCAGCACGGCGTCTGCCGCGACTATGCGCATCTGGCGATTACGTTTTGCCGCTGCCTCAACATCCCGACCCGCTACTGCAACGGCTATGTCAGCGACATCGGCCTGCCCCTGCCGCACGCGCCGGGCGATTTTGCTGCATGGATGGAAG
>NZ_VRVG01000291.1:0-1874 GCF_008040085.1 Methylobacterium sp. WL7
AAAAGATACAGATCGCTCATTCGAGCCTGTTTCTGCTTGTGCAAGACATAGATGGGGATCCATTGTCCGCCGTGACGTGCCGCGGCGCACGCACCACAACGGATTAAAACGAAGTTGACTTTTCGCATACCGCTTCGCCGGTGTGCCGCCTTCAACGCCAGGATCGAGGTGGTCCGGCAGATGCCCGCTGAGTTCCGAGGTCTTCATCCAATAAGTTGTCGGGAAGCAGACCTTTCGGCCTTTTGCAATGAGTCGGAAGCGGTTGCGGAGAAGGCGTCGGCTTCGATGCATTGCTGCCCCAAAGCGGACCAGCGGCTCTCAACCCTTATCGGACATTCGTCCTATAGATTTGAATGTCGGCAATCCGATCGTTTTCCCGGCGATCCGGAGCGGCTGGTCGCGAACCGCTTAAAACCGCCCTGTTTCTGTCGGAGAAACCTGTCGGTTTTTCTATTGCCGGATAAACGGTGTTTTGGCACTGTCCCGACATGCTCATCGGATATGCCCGCGTCTCCACCCTTGACCAGAACCTCGACCTGCAGCGTGACGCGCTGACCAAGGCTGGTTGCGAACGCCTGTTCGAGGAGAAAAAGTCCGGCAAAGCTGGGACCAAGCGGCCCGAGTTCGAGGCTGCGCTCGCCTACCTGCGTTCCGAGGACGTGCTCGTGGTGTGGAAGCTCGACCGCCTCGGCCGCTCGCTGGTCGAGATGATGCGCACCATCGATGGCCTGCGGGTGAAGGACGTGCACTTTCGCTCGCTCACCGAGCAGTTCGACTCCGCGACCGCACACGGACGCTTCGCACTACAGATGCACGGGGCGATGGCCGAGTACTTCCTCGATCTCAACCGCGAGCGCACCATGGAGGGCCTGAAGGCGGCGCTCGCTCGCGGACGCAAAGGCGGGCGGCCAAAGAAGCTGAGTGAGGACGACATTGCAGTCGGCCGCGCTCTTCTGGCGGCAGGCACGATCAGCGTAGCTGACATCGCCAAGCGGCTCGGCGTCAACCGGGATACTTTCTACAGCTATTTCCCCCGAGCGCGCACTAACAGCCTTACGAGCAAAGAGTAAATCGTAAGTGCCGTTGGTGAATGTCAAACGCTAAATGCACGATCGAGCGAATTAAATGCACCGGGTGCGCTCGGGCGTGGTCGCTAATTAGGGGCGACACGCATGCAACACGCTTGCAACACGCTAGAGGGGGTTAAGTGGCTGATATCGTTGAACAGGCCGAGTAAGGGCCGCAAGTCGCCGCTGTGGCTGGCTTGGAATTAAACGGCCGAAAATAGGGGGATGGGCAGTGTGCCCGAATTATTCCCGGAGCTAGGGCCGCGGCGGGTGCAACACGCAAGAGGGGTCGGAAACACGCATGCCAACACGGCGGCAACACGGTTGCAACATGCATGCAACACGCATTCACCCCTTAAGTCCTTGATCTGGTTAGGGTGGAGCTTATCGAGTGCTATCCTCGCGCACGCCTACACGCCCGGCCGGACATGCGCGCCCGGCCAGACATGCGCGCACGCTGAAAATGCTGGAGGGGGGTTTTGCGTGTTGCGCGTGTTGCATTGTATCCAGCTCGGGGAGCGGAGGTGCATTATCTCGGGGAATTGACAGACGGAACGTTGGTCCGGGAATGTCAAAGAGACCAAGCGTTAGTAGCCGGAATTATCAGCTGAACCCGTCGCAATAGAGTGATGGTGCTACTAATTATGGGCAGTGCCGGTAATGAGCGATGCATGGGGTGATCGCGGTCCGGCGGTTGCCGATTGTCAAATCGTTATTTGTTTGGTTGCGGAACGTCGTTGGGATGCGGCGCGTTGGGCGATCAAAGCCTATGCGTGGCGGTTTGCAGGTGTGCGCCGCCGTTCTTCC
>NZ_VRVG01000292.1:0-1860 GCF_008040085.1 Methylobacterium sp. WL7
CTTCAACGGACGCCCGCCGTCGCCAGCCCGGTGGGTCGCAGGCAAGAAAAGCCGCGCCGACCGGGCCGGGGGCCGGTCGATCGCCGGTATTCGGCCTGAAAACGTCGACTATTCGGCAACATCTGCTTTCGATCCGGGCCCGATTGTCATGCCCTCGGGCAACGCCACCGATCGGCGATGGAACATGCCTGCTTCCGAACCCGTATTCATCCCACTAGCGCGCCGCTGGGAGGCGAAGGGGAGCTGACATGACCGACAGGGACCCCGACGCGCATTCCATCCCGGATTCCGATCCCCAGGCGGCCCGGATGCCGGAGGTTCTGCGCCTCTCGACGGCCCTGGCGGAGCAGATGCTGGCCTCGCAGATCATGGGGCGCTCGATCTCGGGCGATCAACTGGCCGCGCTGGTGGGTGCGGCGCGGCTCCTTCAGGACAACAACGTCCCCTGGCCGCCCCTCGTTCACGAGGTCGTCCAGGAGTTGGCCGACCGCATGGACGCCGCCGGACCGCAGGCCGACGGGGCGGCCTGACAGGCATCCGACACCCCGTCGGACCGGCTCCGCGCGGTCGCCGCGGCAGGATGAGAGGTCGCCGACCGCGGTGGTGCGCCGCCGCAGCCCCGACCGCGTCGCCGACCCGCCGTCACAGATCGGGATCTCAGCTATGTGGTACCTCTACGGCTTCGTGCTGCTGGCAGGCGTCGCCAACGCCGTCCAGGCCGGGCAGAACGGGGCGCTCTCTAAAGGGCTGGCCGAATCGCTGACCGCGGGGCTCGTGGTGGCCGCCGGGACCGCCACCTGCATCCTCGTGGTCGGCCTCCTCTCCGGCAGGCTCACCTGGCCCACGGCGGACCAGGTTATGGCGATGCCCTGGTGGGCGTGGTTCGGCGGTATCCTGGGCGGCTGCATCATCCTGGCGCAGTTCATCGTGGCGCGGCAGATCGGGGCCGCGCCGTTCCTCGGCCTTCTCGTCACCTCGGGAGTGGTCACCTCGATCGTGCTGGACCATTTCGGCTGGGTCGGCTTCGAGACGCATCCCGCCGGCCTGTGGCGGATCCTCGGCGGCCTCCTGATGGTCGTCGGCGTGGCGCTGGTCGCGACCTTCTGACGACCGGGCGCGGGCCGCTCCGCCGGCCTCCCGGAACGGTCCCGCTCCGCACGGGGTTGCTCTTGGGAGAGTTCAGGGAGAGCGCGATGCTGACGGGTGGTCTGCTGTGGTTGATCGGGGTGCCGATCCCCGTCCTCATCCTGATCTGGTTCTTCTTCCTGCGCGGACGATAGCGTCCACCACCGGCAGCGAACCTCCGAGATGCGAATCCCCGTGATCACCGCGCGCCCTCGCACGCGGAATCACCGCGCGCCCTCGCACGCGGACCACCCGCGGCGCCCGCACGCCGCGATCGTCGTCTCGACAGAACTGCGCCTGCCTGTATCGTGCCGGGATGCGCACCGCCCTCGCCGCCCTTACCCTCGTCATGGCTGCCGGGGTTGCGCTCGCGCAGCAACAGCCGCCCACGGTGCCCGAGCTGCTGACAGCGGAGGCGAAGGCCGCGCTCGGATGCGAGGGATCCGGCGATCCTGCCGTGATCCGGGAGCAGTGCCGGCTCCGGGACCGGCTGAGCGGACGCCTGGCTCAGGCCGGCTATTGCTGGGGCCGCAAAGGGCAGAGCGACGAGAAGAAGGACTGGCACGCCTGCCAGCCTGATTCGATCTTCGAGGACGACATCGAGGCGGTCCAGCGCTGAGCCTCGATCTCGAAAGGTCGTGGATCTTCGGCGCCCCCGATGCGCCGAGCACCGGGCCGGCTTCAGCGGAAAAAGCCTCAGATCCTCGTCTAGAGCCGTGCCCGACCACATTGGGT
>NZ_VRVG01000293.1:0-1808 GCF_008040085.1 Methylobacterium sp. WL7
ACCCCAGCTGATACACCGCCGCCAGTTCCGGATCCTTCGCGGCGACCAGCTTGGCCAGGTCCACGATGACCTTGGCCTGCTTCCAGGTGGCGTCGTCCTGCATCTTGCCGTCGAGCATCACGGCGCCGGTGCCGTCGGGCATGGCCGCGACGATGCGGGCCGCGAACGCCACCTCGGCGGGGTCGGGGGCGAAGACGCGCTTGGCGATCGTCACCTGGCTCGGATGCAGCGTCCAGGCGCCGGCGCAGCCCATCAGGAAGGCGTTGCGGAACTGCGCCTCGCAGGCATCGCCGTCGGAGAAGTCGCCGAACGGGCCGTAGAACGCCTTGATGCCGTTGGCCATGCAGGCGTCGACCATCTTGGCGATGGTGTAGTGCCAGAGGTCCTGCTGGGCGGTGGCCCGGGGCGCGTCGCCCGCGGGATCGCTGAGCACCCGGTAATCCGGGTGGCCGCCGCCGACCCGGGTGGTCTTCATGCCGCGCGACGCCGCCAGGTCGGCCGGGCCGAGGCTCATGCCGTGCATCCGCGGAGAAGCCGACGCGATGGCGTCGACGTTGGCCACGCCCTCGGCGGTCTCCAGGATCGCGTGGATCAGGATCGGCTTGGTCACCCCGTGCCGGGCCTCGAGCTGGGCGAGCAGCTGGTCGACGTAGTGGATGTCCCACGGCCCCTCGACCTTGGGCACCATCACGACGTCGAGCTTGGATCCCACCTCGGCGACGATGGTGAACAGGTCGTCCAGGATCCAGGGCGAGTTGAGGGCGTTGATCCGGGTCCAGAGGCCGGTGCCGGTGGCGGCGAAGTCGGTCGCCTGCGCCATGGCGACGAAGCCCTTGCGGGCCGCCTCCTTCTGGTCGGCCGGGACCGCGTCCTCCAGGTTGCCCAGCACCACGTCCACGGTGCCGGCGAGCTCGGGCACCCGGGCGCGGACCTTGTCGTTGTGGGGCGGGACGAAGTGGATCATCCGCTCCAGCCGCACCGGCAGCTCGCGGAACGGGGCCGGCGCGCCGGTGGCGAGGGGCTGGAAGAAGCGGCGGGGCAGTTTCATGATGGGCCTCTTGTAACGGGCTTGGCGTCTGGCCCCGTTAAGGCAGGCTTGGGCCGGCGCGTAAAGGCACCCATCGCCAGAGCACCCTCCGACTTTGGGGGCAGCCGCCCGGAGCCGTTCCCGGCCGTCGTGCAATCGGGACCGGCCCGCCATCCGCGCTGTGACGCGCGCGCGTCAGCCCCGCCGGCCCGGGCGGTCGGCCATGCCGACCCGGCTGCCGAAGAAGTCGCCCCGGCTGCCGGCCACCACCACGAGGCGGCGGACCTCGCCCCGGAGGAACGCCTGCAGGAAGCGGTTGTAGTCGCGGAACGAGACGCAGCCGTTCGAGGCGCCGGGCTGGCGCAGCATGTAGGTGTGGGCGAGCAGGCCGTCGCGGCCGTGGATCGCGCGGCTGCCGCCGACCGGGTTGAGGCGGATCGCCCGGACCCCGTGGAACAGGCGCTCGCGCTCGGTCAGGTCGTAGGTGCCGGGGGGCGTCGAGCCGCGCATGCGCAGGTGGACGTAGCGCGGGTCGTCCATGGCCTCGCCGAGGCCGGAATGGGCCTCCAGCACATCGCCGGAGGGGAGGGTCACGGTGCGGGCGGTGATGTCGTAGACGGCGGTGCCGGCGACGGATTCGGGGGCAGCGCTGATCCGGGTGCGCGGCGCCTCCTGGGGCAGGGCGTCCGGGCTGGCATAGGCGAGCGCCTGACGCGACTCCGCGCGGGGCGCGGCGGCGCCGACGCCGAACAGCGTCTCGAGGAAGGACGGCTCCTCCGCC
>NZ_VRVG01000294.1:0-1786 GCF_008040085.1 Methylobacterium sp. WL7
TAAATCACATCATTCGTTTAACCAGCTTGCGGGGATCAGCTTCTCTCCACGTCGCCAACGTTCAACTATCGCTTTTTTTAAACCAGGGTTCCTTTAAATCGGCGTGATCCATCAGGATGATTTGAAGGTGTGGGGCAAGCTCATCTGCTACTTGTGCGATTAGCGCGAACAATTGGTAGACGGCAGTTTTGTCCTCGTCTGGAAGCGCAACAATTGAACCTTCGTCCGCGTCGCGCTCAGGGGGATAGTGCGCTTGCGAAGGTTGATCTAGGATGAGAAAAGCCGGCACAGGCCGTTTTTTTAAACGAAACCATTTATGAAGTGCTAGGTGTGCGAGCACATGATACCCGACCCAATTCTCGCCGCTACCCATACGCTGAAGCGGCACTGGCCCATCGAGTGTATCAGCAACTACGGTCAGATTCTTGATGTCAAGCCGCAATTGGCTGCCTTTATGCTCTAAGTCAAGATCAACAGAGTAGTCGGTCATGTAGCGACCAATGATATTTAGGTACGCTTCTATACGCTCTCGGACTATTTCAACGTCGAGTTCTTGCTCTAGAAGTGTTACACGCGAGCGCGCCGCCTCCACTTGGCGATGGAGCGCAGATCCGTCTTGAGCGCTTGAAGCTGTTTCAAGATACTGAGTTATTTTCCCTATTGTTCGGGCTTGAATAATGAAGTTGTCTTGTTGAACTTTCAAAATCTCGTTCTCGCGAACGCGAGCTGTAATGAGTTGCTGGTTCTCCCGTAGTCGATTTTCTATCTGCTCTTCTTCGCGCTGAAGCGACACCAATCTGAGCTGAAGGCGGGGATTTTCAGCCTCTACGGCATTGAGTTGCTCGGCAATATCGCGCAGCGATCTTGCGACCTGACGCACTGATGGAATGGGAGTTTCGAGACGGCTCTCGCACAGTGGGCAATGTTGCCCTTCATGGTCGCTTTTCTTGAACAAACCCACAGCGCTTAGCCGCGCGCGCTGTTCCTTTGCCTCACGTTCGTAGCCTGTGCTTTCCGAGTTAAACAGACGAGTCGAGCGTAATTCCGCCTTAATATTTTCCAACTCGGCGCGAAGTCCCTGACGTTCGTTCCGTAGGTCGGCAAGAGCATCAGCTCCGTCGCCGACGAGAAGCTCATCCCGCACGATGTCATCCCGCGTCGCATCTCGCAGAGCTGCAATTACAGACCCGTATGTCGAAGCAGTGAGCCGCTCGTCTATCAGCCCAACTTGCTTCGCTTCCTCAAATAACCCTCGTGCACGGGGAAAGCTGCTTGTGTCCAAGTCGTCAGCTTCACGAAGTTGCCGCTCTAGCTGACGAAGCTGCCGCCGCGCAGCATCGAGTTGCGCTTGCTTGAGAAGTCGATCCTCATCGATTGCACCCAAGAAATAAGGCAACGTGTCTTTGATCGATTGTGCGATAAAATTGTCTTGTTGGCGGTGAAATAACACTTTTTTACTATCGATCTCGTCCTGATCTTGAAACGCAAAAACCAAGGCATGCCGAATGTTTGCCTCGAGCGGTGCTCGGGTCTGACCAACCGGTGGGCGGTGCTCGTTCTCACTGATTCCCACCGCCGCCGCGAGGAACTTCTCAACGGCGTCCACTGTCGTGTTTTTGTGAAGCGCAGCCAATGAGGGGGGAGTGATATCGCGCCCGCGCTCTAGAGGCTGTTATGAACTGAATGGGTGAGGTTTGCGTTTTTGGGCATGAGCGCAGGTCGTGCCGGCTATCCCTCTGACGTGTCCGATGAGGAATGGGCGCTGGTTGCGCCGTATCTGGCGCTG
>NZ_VRVG01000295.1:0-1757 GCF_008040085.1 Methylobacterium sp. WL7
AAAACCCAAGCCGCGGTCTACCGAGCCCGCACGCCAGACCAACGCCCATGTCGCAACCGCCAGGGTTCTGGCAAATCAAACACCTTGAAAGGGCTGGGTCTCGGACCTTTTGAATCCATGATCGTCCGCGCGGCAGCGGCTGTTGCGTCCCCGCCGCTGCCGCGCGACAACGCGGGCAAGCTCCTGCGATGATCCGGAACACCCAGACGTGACGTCCAACGCCCCGGCGCACTCCCAAAAAACCTTCGGCCTCTCGACCGCGATCTCCTACCCCAACGGCGCGCCCCATATCGGCCACGCCTACGAGGTGATCGCCGCAGACGCCATCGCCCGCTTCCACCGGCTCGATGGCTACGACGTGCTGTTCTCCACCGGCACCGACGAGCACGGCCTCAAGATCCAGCAGGCGGCGACCCGGGCCGGCACCAGCCCGCGCGCGTATGTCGACGGCACCGCGGCGCGCTTCCAGGCGATGGCCGACCGGATGGACTGCACCTACGACCGCTTCATCCGCACCACCGAGCCCCGCCACTACGAAGCCGCGCAGGAGATCTGGCGGCGGATGGAGGCCAACGGCGACATCTACCTCGCCACGTATGCCGGCTGGTACTCGGTGCGCGACGAGGCCTATTACGACGAGGCCGAGACCCGCCTGCTGGAGGATGGCAGCCGCCGCAGCCTCGCCACCGACACGCCGGTCGTGTGGATGGAGGAGGAGAATTTTCTCTTCAGGTTGTCCGCCTATCAGGACCGGCTGCTCAAGCTCTACGAGGACCAGCCCGACTTCATCGGGCCGGAAACCCGAAGGAACGAGGTGGCGAGCTTCGTGCGCTCCGGCCTCAAGGACCTCTCGGTCAGCCGCACCAATTTCGACTGGGGCGTGCCGGTGCCGGGGCAGCCCGGCCACGTCATGTATGTCTGGGTCGACGCCCTGACCAACTACCTGACGGTGACGGGCTTCCCCGACGCGGAGCATCCCAAAAAGAAGTTCTGGCCGATGGACCTGCACGTGATCGGCAAGGACATCGTCCGGTTCCACGCGGTCTACTGGCCGGCCTTCCTGATGGCGGCCGGGCTGCCCCTGCCCAAGCGCGTCTTCGGCCACGGCTTCCTGCTTTCCAAGGGCGAGAAGATGTCGAAGTCGCTCGGCAACGTCCTCGATCCGTTCGAGCTCGCCGACACCTACGGGGTCGATCCCGTGCGCTACTTCGTGCTGCGCGAGGTGCCGTTCGGCGGCGACGGCAGCTACAGCCACGAGGCGATCATCGGCCGGATCAACGCCGACCTCGCCAACGACCTCGGCAACCTCGCCCAGCGCTCGCTCTCGATGGTCGCCAAGAACTGCGACGGCGCGGTGCCGGATCCCGGTTCCTTGGACGAGGCCGATCGCGCCCTGCTGGCCCAGGCCGACGCCCTTCCGGACAGGGTGCGGAGCCTGATGGGCGATCTCGCGCTCCACAGCGTTTTGGCCGAGATCTGGGCGGTGGTGGCCGAGGCCAACCGCTACTTCGCCGGCCAGGAGCCGTGGAAACTGCGCAAGTCCGATCCGGCCCGGATGAACGCGGTGCTCTACACGACGCTGGAATCGCTGCGGGCCTTCGGCATCCTGGTCCAGCCGTTCGTTCCGACCGCGGCCTCCAGGCTCCTGGACCTGCTGGCCGTCCCGGCCGACCGGCGCAACCTCGCCGATGCGGGGGAGGGCGGCCGCCTGGTGCCCGGCACCGCTTTGCCCGCCCCGGCCCCGGTCTTCCCCCGGT
>NZ_VRVG01000296.1:0-1756 GCF_008040085.1 Methylobacterium sp. WL7
TGATCCTGCCGCTGGCCCTCGTCGGCGGCGCCTCGGCCCAGCAGCAGGGGGCGGGGTCCCAGAGTTCCTGGGTCGATCCGCCGGCCCGCGGCGCGCCGTCCAAGGCAGCCAAGTCGAATCCGGCCGACCAGGCGAAGCGGGCCGTTCCGGAGACGGAGCCGGTCCGGCAGGCTGCCAAGCCGGAGCCCGCCGACGACGGCCTTCCCAAGAGCGCCACGACCAAGAGCGCCGCAACCGGGAGCGCCGCGACCCAGGGCGCCGTGACCCGGGCCGCGGGCCCGAAGCGGGCGGCCGCCCTGGAGCGTCCGCACGCCCGTCAGGCCTCGCCGCGGCATGCTGCGCATCCGCGCCGGCTCGCCGACACGCCGGCGGCCGTGGCGCCGGCTTCGGCCGCCTCAGGGGAGCGGGCCGCCGTGGCCCGGGCCCTGGCGGCGAACTACCTCGCCACCGTCTCAAGCTCGGGCGACACGATGGTCGGCGCCGCACCGCATTTCTACGGGTCGCAGGTTCGCTTCTACGGGCATCCGGTCACCCTGGCGGGGCTGGTGGCCGAGAAGCGCAGCTTCGTGCAGCGCTGGCCCGAGCGGCGCTACGAGCCGCGGACCATCCGCACCGCCTGCGATTCCGAGACCTGCACGATCCGCACGATCGTGGATTTCCGCACCGCGAACCCCGATCGCGGCGCCGTCTCCACCGGGGCGGCCGAGCTGGTCCTGGAGGTGAGCTTCGCGGGCACGCGCCCGGTGATCGTCGGCGAGACCGGACGGGTCCTGCACCGGAGCGTCCAGGCCGGCACCCTGGCCCCCTCGCCCGGCAAGGCGTAAAGCGGCTTCCGTGCGGCGCGCGGTGATGCCGGGATCGGGTTTATGACGTCTTCAACGGTGGTGGCGGAACAGGAATCGGGGCCGGCGCGTCCGGCGCTCGACGATCCGGAGCGCGCCGCCCTCCGCGAGGCGATCCGGGCGGCGATCGCCCGGGCGCGCCCGCGTCCGGTGGCGGTTCGGACCCTCGGGCTCATGGCCGAGGCCGCCATCGTGCGCGGGGACGCGGGCTACCGGGTGCTCGACCGGCACGGCGTCGTGCGCACGCGGCCCGGCACCGGCGAGCCGCTGACGCTCGCCGATTTCGTGGCGGAGCTGCAGGCGCGGCATCCGGCCCTGTTCCTGCCGCCTGAGGTGGAACCGGAGCCCGAGGCCGAGCCCGAAGAGCCGAAGGATTCCCCGATCCTGACCGGTGCCTACGAGATGAAGGCCGCCACCGCGCGCTTCGTCGAGACCCAGTCCGAGCGCGCCCGGTCGCTCGCCGAGCGCTCCTCAGTCCAGGGGCGGGCGCTGGCGCAGAACGCCGCCGGCCGCTTCGCGACCCTGCGGACGGGCCTGCAGGCCCGGTTCACCCGCCGTCCCGACGCCGCGGCGTCCGGCGCGGATCCGGTCTCGGCGTGGAACGACGGCCCGGGCCGGCTCGGCGAGTCGGTGCGCGACAGCCTGCCCCATCTGCGCGAACGGCTCGGTCTCGCCGGCGGCGACGAGGGCAGCCGCCGGCATCGGCGCTGGCTCGCGGGCGTGAGCGCGGCCGCCCTGGTGGCGGTGGTCGCGGCGGGCCTCGTCCTGGCCGGCCGCGAGCCCGATTCCACGCGCTCCACGACCGCCCCGCCCCAGGCGGCCGATGCACCCGCGACCGCCCCGCCCCGAGCGGGATCCCAAGCCGGATCTCAAGCCGGATCTCAAGCCGCCGGGCCGTCGGCGGCGTCTCCCTC
>NZ_VRVG01000297.1:0-1688 GCF_008040085.1 Methylobacterium sp. WL7
TATTGGATCAGTCTTGGTCGCTTTTGGCGGCGCTTGACGACCGTGATTAATGTTACCGTTAAATGCATTGTGATCTCGTATTCAACCGGATTGTCGCATCTGAGATAATTTGATAACAGCAAATCCGAGCCTGTAGCTAAAATCTACTGCTTGCGTCGCCGTGTAAAACGAATTTATTGACGGAGTTGGAAGTTCATACACTAACATTGCTTTTGTGTCATTCATTGCTGCCTACGCTCCAACCCTGATACTGCTTTCGCCTACGCAAGCTACAAACGCTCTGGTACAATAGTACTCCTATCGGCCTTAAACACTCGTAAATTAAAACCATATTAATGCCACAAACTCATGATGAGCATTCAGGTTTGCTATCGGAACTACATTATAATGACTTGCGTTGATTTGAAGACTCACAGAAACGGCTTGCGAACGATCGTGGGGCTTAACCGATTAGCACTGACGTCGATTCTCAACCATGAGGGACTGAAGATAGACATGCGTTTTAATCTTGTGAGATCGTCCTGCCTATGACTTCAGCTCATCCATTCGCAATCAATGGCCGATTTCTTAATCAGCCGACAACCGGGGTTCAACGCTACGCGTTGAATGTATCTCGCGCCCTAGGCCATACAATGAAAGCGCGAGGTTCAACTGCAAAGTTGCTGGCACCTAGAGATGCTAAGGACCCAGGTGTTGAAGGCTTATCTCTTGAAATCGTTGAAGGGTTCAGCGGTCATTTGTGGGAACAAACGATCTTACCGCGTTTTTATTCGGGCAATCTGATAAACCTTTGCAATACTGCGCCCGCTTTCAAATCCAATCAAATTGTGTGTATTCATGATGCGAATGTATTTGAGGCACCAGAAAGTTATGGGACGGGTTTCAGAGTTTTTTACAAAACTCTTCAACCATTGCTTGTCCGACGGTCCGCGAAAATAGCGACGGTTTCGGAATACTCGGCCACGCGGATCGCGAAACATTTACATATTAATGCTTCAGACATCGCTATACTTCCGAATGGTCATGAACATGTTTTTCTATGGGACTCCAATCGAGCAAATAAAGCACCTGCGGTGTTTCTACAACAAAAAGATAGGTCGGAACGTCAGTTTGTCTTAGCGCTCGGGTCGGTTGCGCGACACAAAAATCTATCTTTCCTAGTGGGCCTAGCGGATAAACTTTCTGAGTTAAACGTCGATCTAGTAATAGCAGGGGGCCATGCTGACATCTTTGCTTCAGAAAAGATTCAATGCGCGTCAAATGTTCACCATATTGGTGTTGTGACAGATCACGATCTTGCATATTTGTTTGAGCGGGCTCTTTGTTTAGCCTTTCCATCCTTGACCGAGGGGTTCGGTTTGCCAGTATTAGAGGCCATGGCACTTGGCTGTCCGGTCATTTCGACCGATCGCGCGAGTCTACCTGAGATTTGTGGAGCAGCGGCACTTTTAGCTCCACCAGATAATCCACAAATCTGGATTGGACATATAAAGGCATTACTTGCTAGCAATGCATTACGAGGGGAGCTTATTGAACGCGGCCTTTATCAGGCTAAGAAATTTTCTTGGTTAAATACCGCAGAAGGTTATCTTGAATACATGGACATGACTTCAATAGATGCGACTACTTCCACAGAGCCGTCTTATGATTCAATTGAAATAGCAGTTGTTATTGCAACGCTGGGTAGG
>NZ_VRVG01000299.1:0-1545 GCF_008040085.1 Methylobacterium sp. WL7
CCCAGGACACGGCAAGCGAAGCGTTCCGACACGCCGTGCTCGGCAACGACGAAGTCGACACATGCCCGGCGGCGTGCCGGGCTCAGAAGTTTCCCGAGGCGGCCTCCTTTAGAATCAGCTTCTCCAAGGTCAGGTCGTAGATCGCTCGACGGAGGCGCTGGTTCTCTGTCTCCAGAGACTTCAGCCGCTTGACCTGGTCACCCTTCAGACCGCCGTACTCGGAACGCCAGCGATAATAAGTGACTTCCGTCACCTCGATGGAGCGGATTGCTTCGGCGACCTTGCGACCCTGCGAGACCAGGACATCGACCTGGCGCAGCTTGGAGACAATCTCTTCAGCCGTATGCTTCTTCCGACGCATCAAAACATCCTCCACATGGCTCGAAGCCATACCTCAGGGAGGACCTCTTTCCGGCTCTTCGCCAAGTTTGGTGGATTGGGTCGGCTGGGGGTGCTGGGAGGTAGCTCCTGGCTGAACCGGGCGGGGATTCTCAGATCAGGGCATGACCCTTCTCTGTTACATCCCCGGTTGTCGCGTTCTCCACGTCACGCGTGCGGAGAGCACTGCCCTTCGCACTGCCGCTCAAGCGAAGCGCGATCATGCCCGTTGCTCAGGTTGTCGTACGGTCAGCCGGTCAGTGCATAGTCGCTATCACCGGCGTCCCGCCGACCTACCGACGAGCGGTCAGGAGGTGCGCCTGAACCTGACGATCCGGCGCTTCTACTGCCACGATCCTGCTTGCGCGCGTCGGACCTTCGCCGAGCGTCTGCCTCGCCTCCTCGACCGCTACGCTCAGAGGACCCGCCGGCTGGCCGATGCCCAGGTTCGGACCGCGCTGGCGCTCGGTGCCACGCCCGCCGCCCGGCTGCTGCCGCACCTGGCGATGCCGACCAGTGCCACGAAACTGCTGAGGGGCATCCGCAAATGGCCGCTGCCGACCCGATCCAAACCGATCATCGTCGGGGTAGACGACTAGGCCCTGCGCAAAGGCCGAACCTACGGCACCATCCTGGTCGACCTCGAACGCCGCCATGCCATCGACCTGCTGCCGGATCGTTCGGCCGCGACGCTGGCGGCTCGGCTCCGGCGAGACCCGCAGATCCAGGTCGTGGCACGGGACCGCTCGACCGAATATGCGCGTGGGACCACCATGGGTGCGCCCGATGCCGTTCAGGTCGCAGACCGATGGCATCTCCTGCTCAATACCCGGCAAATGGTCGAGCGCTGGCTCGCCCGCGTCCATCCGCGTCTGAAGCTGTTGCCGGCCGTGGCGCCGTCATCGCCCTCGATCCGGCGCGTCACGACCTTCCCACGCGCACCGTCCGAGATGCTCGCGCGAGCTGCGGCCCGCGGCCGATGGGAAGCGGCCTACGATGACGTGCGTCGCCGCCATGCGGAGGGACAGTCGCTTCGGCGCATCAATCGCGAGACCGGCTTGGCCCGGGCCACGGTGCGCAAGTACGCCTTCGCCGCGAGCTTCCCCCGGAACGGCATGCGCGAGCCGCAGCCGAGCATGCTCGATCCTTATCTCGGGCACCTGCATG
>NZ_VRVG01000029.1:0-48273 GCF_008040085.1 Methylobacterium sp. WL7
CGCCCCTCGTCTCCGAGGCACCGTCGCGCATCGCGGTGAATGCCGGCTTAAAGGCTTGCGGTTCCGTGACCGCCCACGGTGTGGTGGAAGCGGCGGGATGTGGCGAAGGTATGGCTCGACGGCGCGCAGGCGTCCGGAGGCGGCGTCCGGCGCGCATGCGGCCGGCCCGGTGTGTTCCCGAAGCCGCAGAAGCGGGCTCGATCAGGGGACCGGAACGGATCCCAGCCGGGTGACGTGGCCCATCTTGCGGCCGGCCCGGGCCTCGCCCTTGCCGTAGAGGTGCAGGTGGGCGCCGGGCTCGGCGAGCAGTGCGGGCCAATCGTCGGCCTGGGCGCCGATCAGGTTGCGCATCTCCACCGGCAACCCGCCCACCCGGGCCGAATCGCCGAGCGGCCAGCCGCACACCGCGCGGACGTGCTGCGCGAATTGCGAGGTCGTCGCCCCCTCGATGGTCCAGTGCCCGGAATTGTGAACCCGCGGCGCGATCTCGTTGACCACCAGCCGCTCGATCCCGTCCTGCCGCACCAGGAACATCTCGACGGCGAGCACGCCGACATAGTCCAGCGCGTCCGCGATCCGCTTGGCGATGTCGAGGGCGGCGCGGGCGGTCTCGGGCGTCAGGCCGGGGGCCGGCACCCGCGTCAGCGCCAGGATGTGGTCGCGGTGCTCGTTCTCGCACAGGTCGAAGGCCGCGAAGCCGCCGTCGCGGCCGCGGGCGGCCACCACCGAGACCTCGCGCTCGAACGGCACGAAGCCCTCCAGGATCAGCGGCGCGCCGCCGAACTCGGCGAACAGCGCGTTGCGGTCGCCCTCGGCGCGCTCGCGCAGGATGCGCTGGCCCTTGCCGTCGTAGCCGAACCGGCGGGTCTTGAGCACCGCCGGCAGGCCGAGCGCCGCGATCGCCCGGTCGAGGTCGTCGGGCGTGTCGACCGCCTGGAACGGCGCGGTCGGGATCCCGAGTCCGTTGATGAACTCTTTTTCCGTCAGGCGGTCCTGTGTGGTGGAAAGCGCCTCCGCGTTCGGGTGCAGGGGCGCGTGCCGGGCCAGGATGTCGGCGGTGGCGCGCGGGATGTTCTCGAACTCGTAGGTCACCGCATCGACGCTCCGCGCGAACGCGGCGAGTGCTTGCGGATCGTCGTAGGCCGCGCAGGTCGTCCGGGCGCAGACGTCGAAGGCGGGGCTGTCCTGGTCGGGCGCGTAGACGTGCACTTTCAGCCCGTAATTGGCCGCCGCGAGCGCGATCATGCGCCCGAGCTGCCCGCCGCCGACGATGCCGAGGGTGGAGCCGGGCTTCAGGGATGTGTCCGTCACGAATGCGTTTCCGTCACCGGCCGCTCGGCCACCGACGCGGTCTGGGCCGCGCGCCACGCTTCGAGCCGCTCCGCCAGGCCCGGATCGCCGAGCGCCAGCACCGCGGCCGCCAGCAGCGCCGCGTTGACCGCCCCGGCCCGGCCGATCGCCAACGTCCCCACGGGGATGCCGGCCGGCATCTGGACGATCGACAGCAGGCTGTCCTGGCCGGACAGGGCCTTCGATTCCACCGGCACGCCGAAGACCGGCAGGCGGGTCATCGCAGCCGCCATGCCGGGCAGGTGCGCGGCCCCGCCGGCGCCCGCGATCACGACCTTGAACCCATCCGCCACCGCGCCCTTGGCGAAGGCCACGAGCCGGTCCGGCGTGCGGTGGGCCGACACGATCCGGGCGTCGTACGGCACGCCGAGCGCGTCGAGCGTCTCGGCGGCGTGCCGCATGGTCGCCCAATCGGACTGACTGCCCATGATGATCGCGACCGGAGGCGACGCCATCGTATGTCCCGGCAAAAGAGGCCGCTTACAGGCGAGGCGGCCCGGCGGCAAGGCGCCGCGCCGATGCGTCCACCGGCTTCGGCGGAACGTCCCGACAGATGGTTTCCGGCTTCCGGGAGAACGCGCCGCGCTTCAACGCGCCCCCTTACCCGGAGCCGGCATCCACTTCGGCGGCGGGCTCTAAGCGATGATATCGGGGGTGAGGGCATCCTCGATATGGTAGATCCGGTCGCGCAGGGTCAGCTTGCGCTTCTTCAGGCGCTGGATCTGGAGCTGATCCCCGGCGACGCTGCGCTCCAGCGCCTCGATGGCGCCGTCGAGGCCCCGGTGTTCCTCGCGCAGCCGATTCAGCTCGGCTTCGAGATCCGCCGGCTGCACGTTTTCGTTCGACTCGTCCGCCATCGTCACCCGCGGGACCGAAGACCGTTCCGTATCGAAGAGCATGCGTTACGCCCCGCCGCGGGACAAGCCGGCCGTGCAAGCATTCGTGAGGCTTGGCCGGAGAAAAGGCTTCGACAGGTGCGGCATCCTGTGCCAGTCTCCATGTGTCGGAACAATGACAGGAGATTCGACTCATGTCGCTGCAGACGCATTTGAGCCAACTCGCCCGGAAGCACGAAGCCCTCGAGCGTGAGATTCACGAGGCGATCCACAGGCCTTCTGCGAACGACCTCCACATTGCCGAACTGAAGCGACGGAAACTTCTTCTCAAAGACGAGATCAAAAGGCTGCAAGCCGGCAACGATACGTTGCACTGAGCGACGCCTGATCCGTTCCCATCCCTGACATCTTGAACACGACATGAGCCGTCGCATCGGGTTGCCCGGTGCGGCGGTTCTTTGCGCGCTTGTTCTACCGCTCACCCGATCGCAGCCCCCGTCGCGGGGCGCCCGCGCCAGGGGACATCGAAGGAGCACTCCAGGGATCGCGCGGCCGGCCGGAGGGCTCCTTCGAGGCCTCCGCTTCGCTTCGGCGCCTCAGGATGCGGGGGCTGGGTGAGAGAAGCCGATTCTCCCGCTGAGCCGGAGTTCAATCCATAAGCGCGTCATCATCCCCCCAAACGACCGCCCGCGCGCGCAAGAAACCAGAATCAGCTAATCTCCCCGGGATGCCGCCGGAGAGCGGCTCCGAGGACACGCCGCGCCCATGACCACCGCCAGCCTGCCGGGCCGCTATCCTGAGATCTACGACGCGGCGCGCCGCGACCCGGAGGCGTTCTGGCGCGAGGCGGCCGGGGCGCTCGACTGGTCGCGCGCGCCCGAGCAGATCTTCGCGCCGGATACCGGGCCCTACGGCCGCTGGTTCCCGGACGGGACGCTCAACGCCTGCCACAACGCGGTGGACCGCCACGCCGACGGGGCGCGGGCCGAGCAGGCGGCGATCCTGTACGATTCGCCCGTCACCGGGACCAAGCGCAGCATCAGCTACCGGGAGTTGCGCGACGCGGTGGCGGCCCTCGCCGCGGTGCTGGCCGAACTCGGCGTCCGCAAGGGCGACCGTGTCGTGCTGTACATGCCGATGGTGCCCGAGGCCCTGTTCGGCATGCTGGCCTGCGCCCGGCTGGGCGCCGTCCACTCGGTGGTGTTCGGCGGCTTCGCGGCCAACGAATTGGCGGTGCGGATCGAGGATGCGGCCCCGAAGGTGGTGCTGGCCGCCTCCTGCGGACTCGAGCCGAACCGCGTGGTCGCCTACAAGCCGCTGCTGGACCTCGCGATCGCCACCTCCCGGCACAAGCCGGAGGCCTGCCTGATCCTGCAGCGTCCCCAATGCGTCGCGAGCCTGGTCGCGGGGCGCGACCACGACTGGGCCGAGACCGTCGCGGCCGCCCGGGCGGCGGGCAAGCACGCCGCCTGCGTGCCGGTGGCCGCCACGGACCCGCTCTACGTCCTCTACACCTCCGGGACGACCGGCAAGCCGAAGGGCGTGGTCCGGGATACCGGCGGCTACCTCGTGGCGCTCGCCTGGTCGATGCCGAACCTCTACGGCGTCCAGCCCGGCGAGACCTATTTCTGCGCCTCCGATATCGGCTGGGTGGTCGGCCATTCCTACATCGTCTACGCGCCGCTGCTGCACGGCTGCACCACGGTGCTGTACGAGGGCAAGCCGGTGGGCACGCCCGATGCCGGGGCGTTCTGGCGGGTGGTCGCCGAGCACGGCGTGGTCTGCCTGTTCACGGCGCCGACGGCCCTGCGCGCCATCAAGAAGGAGGATCCGGCCGGGTCGCTGGTCGGCGACTACGACCTGTCCGCCTTCCGCAGCCTGTTTCTGGCCGGGGAGCGAGCCGACCCGGATTCGGTGGCCTGGGCCGAGCGGGTGCTGGGCCGCCCGGTGATCGACCATTGGTGGCAGACCGAGACCGGCTGGCCGATCGCCGGCAACCCGCTCGGCCTAGGCCTCCTGCCGGTCAAGCACGGCAGCACCTGCGTCCCGATGCCGGGCTACCGGGTCGAGGTCCTGGACGAGGGCGGCAAGCCGGTCCCGCCCGGCACGATGGGCACCATCGCGATCCGCCTGCCCCTGCCGCCCGGCTGCCTGCCGACCCTGTGGGGCTCGGACGCGCGGATGCGGTCGAGCTACCTCGCCACCTTCCCGGGCTATTACGACACCTCGGATGCCGGAGTGATCGACGCCGACGGCTACATCACCGTGCTCGGGCGGACCGACGACATCATCAACGTCGCGGGCCATCGCCTGTCCACCGGCGGCATGGAGGCGGTGCTGGCCGGCCACCCGGATGTCGCCGAATGCGCGGTGATCGGCATCCGCGACGCGCTGAAGGGCGAGGTGCCCTGCGGCTTCGTGGTGCTCAAGGCCCGGGTCGACCGCGCCCCCGAGGACATCGAGCGCGAGCTGGTCGCCAAGGTGCGCGACGAGATCGGGCCGGTGGCGGCGTTCAAGCTAGCGCTCACCGTGCCCCGCCTGCCGAAAACCCGCTCCGGCAAGATCCTGCGCGCCACCATGAAGCGCATCGCCGACCACGAGCCCTGGACGATGCCGGCGACCATCGACGACGCCGCCGCCCTCGACGAGATCGGCGCCAGCCTGAAGGGGCGGGGGATCGGCGCCGGCTGAGCGCGGGGAATATGGGTTCCCGAAGGGCCCGAGGCCCTTCGGCGGGGTTCGGGGCGCGCAGCCCCGATCTCGGGCGAAGCCCGACACCAGGGCTCTGCCCTGGACCCGCAAAAGGTCCCGGACCTTTTGAAACCACGATCGTTTCGAAACGCGCTGCAACCGCCCCTTGCGCGCCCGACTCCGCTCACCATCTCTAGACCATCCAACCGGATGGTCTGGGGAGGGCGAGACGATGGCAGACACCGGACAGGAACTCCGGCCCAAGGTGCCGGACAGCGAGAAGATCACGATCAACCTCGGCTTCGTCGATCTCGGCCGGGTCGACCTGATGGTCCGCGACGGGTTCTACGCCAACCGCGCCGACTTCATCCGCACCGCGGTGCGCAACCAGCTGGACCGGCAGGAGGAGGCGGTGCGCCAATCCGTGGCCCGCCGCCAACTGCGGCTGGGCGTCTCGCACTATTCCCGCGCCGCCCTGGAAGCCGCCCGCGACGCCGGCGTGCCCCTGCATATCCAGGTCCTCGGCCTCGCCACCGTGGCGCTGGACGTCACGCCCGAACTGGCGCGCGCCGCGATCGCCTCCGTGGAGGTGCTGGGCGCGTTCCAGGCCAGCCCCGCGGTCAAGGCCGCCCTGGCCGACCGGATCGCCTGAAGACACCCCGATCGCACCGCCGGGCGCAGCAGCCGGCCGTGTCCGAACCCCACCCGCAAGGAACGGCCCGATGAAGCACTTTCCCAAGATGGACTTCCTGAACTTCGACCTGTCGAAGATGAAGCTCGGCGGCTTCGGAGCCCCCGGCTCGGCCGAGGCCGAGGGCAAGCGCGCGGCCCGGGCCGCCCGGATGACGGCCGCCATGGGCCGGTTCCAGCGCCGGCAGGCCGACGCCTTCGCCCGCTGGGCCGAGGCGCGCGAGCGTCCGGCCGAGCCGACCGGGGGCGCCCCGATCATCGACATGGAGGCGCCGCAGGGCCCCGACGGCGCCTGGACAGCGCCCGAGCCGGGTGCACAGCCGGCCGCCGCGCCGGACCACGCCGCCCCAGCCGCCGCCGACATCGCGTCTGCGGTGATGCGGACCGTGCGCGACGGCCTCGCCCGGAGCGGGCTCCCCACCGGCGGTTTCGCGGAGGGCTTCGCCGGAGCCCCCGTGCAGCCCGGACGGCCCGCCGCCGCGACCGTGCCGGAGGGCGCCCGGTTCGAGGACAGAACCTTCACGGCCGCCGCAGGCAGCCGCCGCTACAAGGTGTTCGTGCCGAGCGGCTACACCGGCCAGGCGCTGCCCGTCCTCCTGATGCTGCACGGCTGCACCCAGAACCCGGACGACTTCGCCGCCGGGACGCGGATGAACCGCCTCGCCGAGGCGCAGACCTTCCTGGTCGCCTATCCGGAGCAGCCCCAGTCGGCGAACATGCAGCGCTGCTGGAACTGGTACGCCGTCGGCGACCAGGCCCGCGACGGCGGCGAGCCGGCCCTGCTCGCCGGCATCGCCCGGGCGGTGGTGGAGGAGTTTTCCGCCGACCCGGACCGGGTCTACGCCGCCGGTCTCTCGGCCGGGGGCGCCGCGGCGGCGATCCTGGCGGCGACCTATCCGGACCTGTTCGCGGCGGTGGGCGTCCATTCGGGCCTGGCCTGCGGCGCGGCCCGGGACGTCCCCTCGGCCTTCGCCGCCATGAAGGGGCAGGGGAGCGCCCCGGGACGCAACCGGCAGGCGGTCCCGACCATCGTGTTCCACGGCGACGTCGACCGCACCGTGCACCCGGCCAACGGCGATCAGGTGGTCGCCCAGGCCATGGCGGCCACGGGCCTCGCCGAGACGGTCGACCGCGGCACGAGCCCGGGGGGCGTGGCCTACACCCGAACCGTCCGCACGGACGCCACCGGCGGGACCCAGCTGGAATACTGGGTCCTGCACGGGGCCGGGCATGCCTGGTCGGGCGGCAGCCCGGACGGCTCGTTCACCGAGCCCCGCGGCCCGGATGCGAGCGCCGAAATGGTCCGGTTCTTCCTCGGCCACGCGCGGAAGGCGGGTGGCCGAGCCTGACCCTCAAGGCGGGCTGCGGTTCAGTCGGCCTCGGCCCCGTCCGGCGCCGCGTCCAGGATGTCGGGCGACGGGGCCGGCCGCGACAGGGCCGGCGCGTCGGCGCCCGGCAGCGTGCCGGTCGTGACCGAGGCGGGCAGGCGCTGCGGGCCCGCCTCGGCGGGGATCAGCGTCGCGCTCGCCGCGACGAAGCCCGCCAGCGCGCGCAGATCCTCGGGCTGGCGCGGGTCGCGCGAGACGAGCGCCGCGTCGCGCTGCAGGCGCAGGTTGCAGGCCTGCGACGGCAGACCGCCTTCGGGCGTGCAGGCATCGTGACGGGCGCAGGCCGCGTCGAGGGCATCGATCGGCGGCAGCGGGGCGTTGTTGCCGGGGCCGCAGTAATTGCCGTGGATCAGGATCTTCGGGCCGCCGAACGCGGCCGGTTGGGCCTCGGCGGGGACGGCCAGGAACGCCGCCAGGGCGAACGGAGCCGCGGCCAGGGCGGCAAGTCGGGTGGAACGGTTCGGGAGCAACATGGCGTGGACCTCGCGCGATCTCGCCCCCTCAGGCGGTTCGCATCGGCGGCATCAGACCGTCATTCAGCCAGAAGTTACCGAACGTGCGGTCGGTTCCCCTGCAGCCGTGTCGAGGCTGCAGGGCGGGTGGGCTGGCGCACATGCCGATGCTGGCCTCGGCCGCACGCCTGCGCCACATAGGTCCGGCGCGTAACGGAGCCGCCCATGACCGCCCGCCTGTTCGAACCGCTCGCCCTCGACGCCCTCACGCTCGACAACCGCATCCTGATCGCGCCGATGTGCCAGTATTCGGCCCGGGACGGCGAGGCCACCGACTGGCACATGATGCATCTCGGCCAGATGGCGATGTCGGGGGCCGGCCTGCTGACCCTGGAGGCCACCGCGGTCTCGCCCGAGGCCCGGATCACCGCCTGGGACCTCGGCCTCTACAACGACGGCTGCGAGCGGGCGCTCGGCCGGGTGCTCGAGGCGGTGCGCGAATACGCCCCGATCCCGATCTGCATCCAGATCGCCCATGCCGGCCGCAAGGCATCGAGCGAGGCGCCCTGGGCCGGCGGCCAGCAGATTCCGCCCGAGCATCCCTATGGCTGGCGCACGGAAGCGCCCTCCGCGGTCCCGCACGGCGAGGTCGAGGTCCCGCCCCACGCCCTCGACGCCGCCGACCTGAAGCGCGTCCGCGACCAGTTCGTGGCCACCGCCAAGCGCGCCGTGCGCCTGGGCATCGAGGCCGTGGAGCTGCACGGCGCCCACGGCTACCTGCTGCACCAGTTCCTGTCGCCGATCGCCAACAAGCGCACCGATGCCTATGGCGGCAGCCTCGAAAACCGGATGCGCTTCCCCCTCGAAGTCTACGACGCCGTGCGCGACGTCGTCCCGGCGGGCAGCCCGGTCTGGCTGCGCGTCTCGGCCACCGACTGGGTCGAGGACGGCTGGGACCTCGACGAGACCGTGGCCCTGGGACAGGCGCTCAAGCGCGCCGGCTCGCCCGCGCTCCACGTCTCGACGGGCGGCGTCTCGCCCAAGCAGGCGATCAAGCTCGGGCCGGGCTACCAGGTGCCCTATGCCGAGCGGATCAAGGCCGAGACCGGGCTGACCACCATCGCGGTCGGCCTCATCACCGAGGCGCAGCAGGCCGAGACGATCCTGGCCGAGGGCAAGGCCGACGCGATCTCGCTGGCCCGGGCCATGCTGTACGACCCCCGCTGGCCCTGGCACTCGGCGGCCGAGCTCGGCGCCAAGGTCCACGCCCCCAAGCAGTACTGGCGCTCGCAGCCGCGGGAATACAAAGATCTATTCAAGGATACGGCGTTCGGCCAGCGGTGAGATTTGCGAGGCCTGCAACGTTTCACAATCCACCGTGTCATTCCGGGCGCCGCAGGCGAGCCCGGAATCCAGAACCGCCGCGCCTTACGAACGGGTCGAAACGCTGCCGCTGACAATGCGGAAGGCATTGCGGCTCTGGATTCCGGGCTCCGCTTCGCGGCCCCGGAATGACAAGGTGGGTTACGCCTACCGCGCCATCGCCCCCACCAGCGGCCCCAGCGGCCGGCTGATGTCCCAGCGGCCGAGATTCGGCGCGTAGAGGCTCGACACCGTGCCGTCGAGGAACAGCGCGTTGCGGCAGCCGAGGTCGTCCCGGAACAGGCGGGCGAAGGCCCCGAAGGTCACCGGGCGCTCGGAGATGGCGAACACAGCCACGCGGCCATCCTCCTGCACCCCGACGCCGTTGCGGATCTTCTGGCTCGGCCCGTCCGCCGAGATCTTGGGGTGGATCTGGCCGTCGATCACCAGCATCGGGCCGGATTGCGTGGCGAAGTCCGGCCGGATCTTCGCCCGGAGGTAGTGGCCGGTGTCGAGCACGCCGGCCTTGTCGCCCTTCACCCAGAACACGCCGTTGGGCTTGAGATGGAAGTTGCCCGGCCCGTCCGCGGTCGAGACGCGCTTCATCTCGCGCCCGTCCTCGACGTAGAGGCCCACCGGCGCCTGCTCCTTGTCGTACATGCCGGCATTCATCGCGAAGCCGAGGCGGCCGCCCTGCTTCTCGGCGAGGGTCCCCAGGGCGCCGTAGGGCCGGCCGTCCTCCTGAAGCCAGAACAGCCGCAGCCGCTGCCGGCGCAGGTCGACGGTGCAGACCGTGAAGCTCTCGCCCTGCGCCTGGACGGCGCGGCACAGATCCGGTGCGGTCGGGGCCGCCACGGCCTCGCGTGCCACGGAGAGCGCCATCGCGAGCGCGATCAACAGAGCGTGAACCGGGCGCGTCGTCATCGGTGGTTCCGTGGGCCCGAAGGCGGGGGGCGAGGGCAGGCGCAGCGCCTTTCGCCTGGGAAAACGGCGATTTTCGTGTCTGGGACCTGACCTTCGCGACTCGGGATGGCGCCGGGCTTGCGCCCCCGGCAGCGGCCGCGCGCCGCGGCCGGCAGCTGAACTGTTTTCAATACTCGAGCGTTTCCAACTCAAGAGGGCGGTGACAATCGACGGAGATACAGGATGAAGGGTGCAGTGCTCGGCTCAGCCCTGCTGGCGGCGGGTGCCCTGGTCGTGATGCCCGCCAGCGCCGACGCGCGCGGCTTCGGCGGAGGCGGCTTCCACGGCGGCGGGTTCCACGGTGGTGGATTCGGCGGCGGGTTCCGGGGCGGCGGGTTCGGCGGCTTCCGCGGCGGCGGCTTCGGCGGGTTCCGGGGTGGCTACGGCGGGTTCCGGGGCGCGGGCTTCCGCGGCGGATACGGCCGGGGCTTCTACGGTCGCGGCTACGGCTATCGCGGCGGCTACGGCTACGGCCTCGGCGGCCTGGGTCTCGGCGTCGGCCTGGGCCTGGCGGCGGGCGGCCTCTATGGGGGCTACGGCGGCTATGGTGGCGGCTACGGCTATCCGGGCTACGGCTACGGCGGCGGCTACGCCCCGGTCGGCTTCGCCGGCGATTACGGCTACGGCGGCGGCTGCTACACGGTCCCGCGGGTGCGCTGGACCCCCTACGGCTACCGCCGGGTTCTGGTCGAGCGCTGCTACTGAGCGACGCCTGAACCGGAACGTCTTGGAAAAGGCCGCCTCCGGGCGGCCTTTTCCTTGCGTGGCACCTCCCCACGGTTGCACAGCTCGGCTATTGGCGCCGATACTGGTACCTGCTGGCGGGAGAGTGTGATGCGGACGGAAGCAGGGCCGGGACATACGGGCGTGGAGGCGGTGGAAATCCGCGATGCCAGCCTGATGGCCTTCTACCGCTCCATGACGTCGACGGAGCGGCACACCTTCTGGGCCTGCGCCGCCGGCTGGTGCCTCGACGGCATGGACTTCATGATCTACCCGCTGGTGATCGGGACGATCATGGCCCTGTGGCACGTGGATTCCGGCACGGCCGGCCTCGCCGCCACGGTGACGCTGCTGGCCTCGGCGCTCGGCGGCTGGCTCGCGGGCTTCATCGCCGACCGGATCGGCCGGGTGCTCACCCTCCAGATCACCATCCTGTGGTTCTCGGTGTTCTCGCTGCTCTGCGCCTTCGTGCAGAACTTCGAGCAGTTGCTCATCGCCCGGGCGATCCTGGGGCTCGGCTTCGGGGGTGAGTGGGCGGCCGGCGCCGTGCTGATCGGCGAGACCATCCGGGCCGAATATCGCGGCCGCGCGGTCGGCTCGGTCCAGTCCGGCTGGGCGATCGGCTGGGGCATGGCGGTGCTGGCCCAGGCCGTGACCTTCTCGCTGCTGCCCCCCGAGGTCGCCTGGCGCTGGATGTTCGCGATCGGCGCGCTGCCGGCCCTGCTGATCTTCTACCTGCGCCGCTACGTCCAGGAGCCGCAGGTCGCCGCCGAGACCCGGGCCCGGGCCATCGCCACCGGCGACCGGCCGAAGATCTGGGAGATCTTCTCCGGGCCGATCCTCAAGACCACCCTGCTCGCCTCGCTGGCGGCGGCGGGCTGCCAGGGCGGCTATTACGCGATCACCACCTGGGTGCCGCGCTTCCTCACCACCGAGCGGGGCCTGTCGGTGGTGTCCTCCACGGGCTACCTCGCGGCGCTGATCATCGGCTCGTTCGCCGGCTATCTCGTGGGCGCCTGGGTGGCGGACCGGCTCGGCCGGCGGCCGCTGTTCTTGATTTTTTCCCTGGGCGCGATCGCCGTGGTGATCGCCTACACGCAGATCCCGCTCTCGAACGGCGTGCTCTGGGTGCTGGGCTTCCCGCTCGGGTTCTTCGCCTCCGGCTACTTCTCCGGGATGGGCGCTTTCCTGACCGAACTCTACCCGACGCGCCTGCGCGGCTCGGGGCAGGGGTTCTGCTACAATTTCGGCCGGGGCGTCGGCGCCCTGTTCCCGGCGCTGGTCGGCTACCTCGCCGAGCGCGCCGGCCTCGCCTCGGCCATCGCGATCTTCGCGGCGATCGCCTACGGGATCTTCTTCCTGGCGGCCTTCGCGCTGCCCGAGACCCGCGGCCGGGTCCTGCACGCGGATACCTGATCATGGCCGAGATCCGAGACTGCCCGGCCACCGATCCGCATCCCGGCGGCCCGACGCGCTACCGGGTGCCGGAGGGCGCGGTCGACACCCATGCCCACGTGATCGGCCTGCCCCCGGCCTATCCCCTGGTGGCCGACCGCAGCTACACGCCCCCGGCCGCCCCGGCGGACCGGTACCTCGCCATGCTCGACGCCACCGGCATGGCCAACGGCGTGCTGGTCCAGGTCAGCGTCCACGGCACCGACAACCGCCTGATGGTGGAGACGCTCCGGGCCAACCGGCAGCGCCTGCGCGGCATCGCGGTGATCCCGCTGGGCCTCCCCGACAGGGAACTCGCCGCCCTGAAGGAGGCCGGGGTCGTGGGCCTGCGCCTCAACGTGCTGTTCGGCGGCGGCATCGGCCTCGATGCGGTGGAGGCCTACGGCGCGCTCGCCCGCGAGATGGGCTGGCACCTCCAGTTCCTGCTCGACGCCCGCGACCTGCCGCCCATCGCCGGGCGCCTATCGCGGCTGCCGGTGCCCCTGGTGTTCGACCATATGGGCCACATGCCGGCCTCGGCCGGGGTGGAGCATCCGGGCTTCCAGGCCCTGCTCGGCCTCGTGCGCGACGGCCACTGGGTGAAGCTGTCGGGCGCCTTCCGGGATTCGGTGGCCGGCCCGCCCTATGCCGACACGATCCCCTTCGCCCGCGCCCTCAACGACGCCGCCCCCGAGCGCTGCCTCTGGGGTTCGGACTGGCCGCACGTCGCCGCCTGGGACGGCCCGCCGCGCCTGTCCGACCTCCTCGACCTGATGGCCGAGTGGGTGCCGGACGCGGAAAGGCGCCGCCGGCTCTTCGTCGACAACCCGCGCCGCCTCTACGGCTTCGGGTAGGGGACCTCAGACCCGCAGGTCGAGGCGCTGGCCCTGGCCGGGAGGCGCCGGCGGCCCGGCTGCGGCGCCGCCCTGGGCGGTCTCCGCCACCAGGCCGGCCACCGCCTTCTCGGCGGCGATCTGCTGGCGCGCCACCGCGGTGCCGATCGCCTGGTTCTGGGACGTCGCCAGCATCTGGCTGGCCGTGGCGGCGAGGGTGCTCATGCGACCGTTCTAGGGCGAGCCCGTGAATCCGGCGTTAGTCGAGTCCGCCGCCTTTGAGTGGAAACCCGTGAAGACCGGGTTTCCAAAGGGCTCAGCCCTTTGGCGGGGTTCGGGGGTGGAGCCCCCGAGCCTCCAGGGCTCAAAAACTCGGCGGCGTGCAGGCGCTGACCACCTCGCACGGGTTGGGCCCGACGCAGCGGAACCGGTGCGGGCGGCGGCTGTCGAAGCTGTAGGCGTCGCCGGGGCCGAGGATGCGCCGCTCCTCGCCGACCGTGACCTCCAGGCGCCCGGACAGCACGATGCCGCCCTCCTCGCCCTCGTGGGAGAGCGGCACGCGGCCGGTATCGGCCCCGGGCTCGTAGCGCTCCTTCAGGAGTTGGAGCTTGCGCCCGAACAGGCTGTCGCCGACCTGCAGGAACGAGATCGCCCCCTTGGTCGCCCTGCGGCCGATCTCGGTCAGCTCGTTCGCGGCGAAGAACGCCTTGCGCTCCGGCTCCGGCTCGAGCGCGAAGAACTCGGCCATGCCGATCGGCACCCCGTCGAGGATGCGCTTGAGGGCGCCCACCGAGGGGTTCACCCGGTTCGCCTCGATCAGCGAGATCGCCGAGTTCGTCACCCCGGCGCGCTTGGCCAGCGCCCGCTGCGACAGACCGTGGCGGGCCCGCACGAAGCGCAGGCGCGCGCCGACATCGATGCTCATCCGTCCCGGCCCCGTTTCAGGTGTTGAGGATCCTGCAACGGTGCCGTCCGCGGCCCCGATTCTGCAAGGGCTTGGCGGCGATCAGAAAAGGACTTGTTGCCCGATCCGCCAGGGTGTCCCCTGGATCGGACGTCGCCCCGGAGAGCCGACCCATGACCGACCATCCCCTGCGCAACACGCCGTCGCTCGACGCCTTCTGGATGCCGTTCACCGCCAACCGCCAGTTCAAGGCGGCACCGCGCATGCTCGTGGCCGCGCAGGGCATGCACTACACGGCCGACGACGGCCGCACGGTGCTGGACGGCACCGCCGGGCTCTGGTGCGTCAATGCCGGGCACGGGCGCCGGGGGATCGCAGCGGCGGTGGAGCGCCAGCTCGCCACGCTCGATTTCGCCCCGACCTTCCAGATGGGCCACCCGATCGCCTTCGAGTTCGCCGAGCGGCTCGCCGAGATCGCCCCGGGCGGCCCGGACAACCGCCTCGACCGGGTGTTCTTCACCAATTCCGGTTCCGAATCGGTCGACACCGCCCTCAAGATCGCGCTCGCCTACCAGCGGGCGATCGGGCAGGGCACCCGCACCCGGCTGATCGGCCGCGAGCGCGGCTATCACGGCGTCGGCTTCGGCGGCCTGTCGGTGGGCGGCATCGTCTCGAACCGCCGGGTCTTCCCGCAGCTCAACGGCACCGACCACCTGCGCCACACCCACGATCCCGCCCGCAACGCCTTCGTGAAAGGCCAGCCCGAGCACGGGGCGGAGCTGGCCGACGACCTGGAGCGGCTGGTGGCGCTCCACGGGGCCGAGACCATCGCGGCCTGCATCGTCGAGCCGGTGGCGGGCTCCACCGGCGTGCTGATCCCGCCGAAGGGCTACCTCGAGCGCCTGCGCGCGCTCTGCACCAAGCACGGCATCCTGCTGATCTTCGACGAGGTCATCTCCGGCTTCGGCCGCCTCGGCGCGCCCTTCGCCACGGACTATTTCGGCGTGGTGCCGGACCTCGTCACCAGCGCCAAGGGCCTGACCAACGGCACGGTGCCGATGGGCGCGGTGTTCGCCAGCCGCCCGGTGCACGACGCGCTGATGAACGGCCCCGACGGGATCGAGCTGTTCCACGGCTACACCTATTCGGGCCACCCGGTGGCCTGCGCGGCCGGCCTCGCCACGCTGGACATCTACCGGGAGGAGGGGCTGCTCACCCGCGCCGCCGACCTGGCGGACGACTGGGCGGCGGCGATGCACGACCTGCGCGGGCGCAAGAACGTCATCGACATCCGCACCATCGGGCTGATCGCCGGCATCGAGCTGGCCCCCCGGCCCGACGCCCCCGGCAAGCGCGCCTACGACCTGTTCGTGGATTGCTTCGCGCGCGGGCTGCTCACCCGGGTCACCGGCGACATCATCGCCCTGTCGCCGCCGCTGATCCTGGAGCGCGGCCAGATCGGCGAGATCGTCGAGGTGCTGGGCGCGGCGATCGACCGGGTGGCGTGAGGGGCGGGGGGCGGCGGACGCGCCTCCCGACACCGATCGATGATGATGCTCTGGCGGCACGATAAACCGCTTTGTCATTCCGGGGCGCCGAAGGCGAACCCGGAATCCAGATCCGCCGACGATGAAAGTGTTTGCGCTGTCGGCGGTTATGGATCCCGGGTTCCGCTTCGCGGCCCCGGGCTGACAAGGAGGATGTTCGAACGGCGGTGCAATGCCCGCATCCTTCAAAGAAGAAATAGCTCTCTGCGCCCGAGTCCTCCACGAGCACGATCGGTCCCATCCTGAAAGCGGCCAGCGACGAGAACGCCTGTCTACCAAGCGCCTCCGCCAATACCCGCGGCGCGGGGGAGGGCGGCGCCGTGCGGCCTTGAAGCCTGTGGGGGGCGGCCGCATGTGCCGCTCAACCGGGATGTGAGCCGGGTCGAGAGGATGTGCATGTCGAACACCGCCCTGATCGTCGGCGCCAGCGGGATCGTCGGGAGCGCCACCGGGGCGCTGCTCGCCGGGGAGGGCTGGCGGGTGGCGGGGCTCGCCCGCAAGCCGGTGGATCTGGCCGGGGTCGAGCCGGTGGTGGCCGACCTGCAGGACCCGGACTCCCTCGACAGGGCGCTCGCCGGCCTCGCGCCGAGCCACGTGTTCCTGGCGACCTGGCAGCGGCGCCCGACCGAGGCCGAGATGATCCGGGTCAACCGGGCGATGATCGAGAACCTGCTCGACGCCCTGCGGCCGCAGAGGAGCGTCCGCCACGTCGCCCTGGTGACCGGTCTGAAGCACTATCTCGGCCCGTTCGAAGCCTACGGCAAAGGCACCCTGCCGCAGACGCCGTTCCGCGAGGACCAGGGCCGGCTCGACATCGAGAATTTTTACTATGCCCAGGAGGACGCGGTGTTCGATGCCAGCGCCCGGGACGGCTTCACCTGGAGCGTGCACCGCCCGCATACGATCATCGGCAAGGCGGTGGGCAACGCCATGAACATGGGCACGACGCTGGCCTGCTACGCCACCCTGTGCCGCGAGTTGAAGCGCCCGTTCACCTTCCCGGGCTCGGCCGCCCAGTGGAACGGGCTCACCGACATGACCGACGCCAGGCTGCTCGCCCGCCAGCTGCTCTGGGCCTCCACCGAGCCCAAGGCCGCCAACGAGGCGTTCAACGTGGTCGACGGCGACGTCTTCCGCTGGAGCTGGATGTGGGGCCGGATCGCCGACTGGTTCGGGATCGAGGCGGTGCCGTTCGACGGCACGGTCCGGCCGCTGGAGGACAGGATGGCGCAGGACGGGCCGGCCTGGGCCGAGATCGCCAAACGCCATGACCTAGCCGAGCCGGACCTCGAAAAACTGGCCTCGCCCTGGCACACCGATGCCGATCTCGGCCGGCCGATCGAGGTCGTCACCGACATGAGCAAGAGCCGGCGGCTGGGTTTTACGGCGTATCAGCCCACCGACGACGCGTTCTACGACCTGTTCACCCGGCTCCGGGCGGATCGGCTGATTCCCTAAGGGGATATAGTGGGCTCATCCATCGCTGGATGGGGCGTGGGTCCCCTCTCCCGTTCGGGAGAGGGACAGGGTGAGGGGTGCGACCTGCCCGGAAAAACCTGGTCCCTCACCCCAACCCTCTCCCGCACGGGAGGGGGGGCACGTTGCGACCGACATAAGTCGTCGCGCGACGATCGGAACTCGGTCGGAAAGAGGGCTCTGTCCTTCCTCCCAAAATCAACCCGACCCATCAGCCCGCCCGCCGTTCCGTCCCGCACCACTCGGCCACGAACAACGCCATCGCGGTGGTGCAGCGCTGCACCGAGGCGAGGCTCACGCGCTCGTCGAAGCCGTGGACGTTCTGGGCGATGGGCCCGTAACACAGGGCCGGCACCCGGTCGTAGAGGGCGTAGACCCGCGTATCCAGGTAGCTCGGCGACATGAAGCTCTGCAGCTTCGCGCCCATCGCCCGCTCGTGCGCCCGGCCGAGCACGGCCTCCGCCTCGGAGCCCTCCTCCAGCACGTAGCCCTCGGCGTAAAAGCCGTTGAAGGCCACGCGCGGTGGATTGTTGCCCAGGAACGGGTCTGTGCGGGCGAAGTCCGAGACCGCGGCCTCGATCTCGGCGGCGGCCCGGGCCGCCGGGACGCCCGGATAGAGCGCGACGCGGCAGTCGATCCGGCACCAGGCCGGCACCGAGGAGGCCCAGTCGCCGCCCTCGATCTTGCCGATATTGAGGTTGATCGGGTGGTCCTCGGCTTCGAAGTGGCGGTGCGCATCCTTCTCGGCGTTCCAGCGCGCCTCGAGCTCCCGCAAGGCGGCGACGACCCGATAGGTCGCGTCGATGGCGTTGGCGCCGGCGCCCATCTCGCGCACGTGGACGGGCACGCCCCGGACCTCGACGGTGAACCACAGCACGCCGGTGTTGGCGCGCACCAGCTTTTCGTCCTCGGGCTCCGGGATCAGCACGGCGTCGGCCCGGTAGCCCCGCAGATGGGTCGCGAGCGCGCCGTTGCCGGTGGATTCCTCCTCGACCACCGACTGGATCGTCACCGCGGCGGCGGGCTGGAGGCCGAGGCGGGCCAGCGCGTCGAGGGCGAACAGGTTGGCGGCGTGCCCGGCCTTCATGTCGCCGCCGCCGCGGCCGTAGAGCCAGTCGCCCTCGATCACCGGATCGAAGGGCGGATGGGTCCACAGGTCGAGGGGCCCGACCGGTACCACGTCGACATGGGCCTGCAGGATCAGCGAGCGCCCGGTCTCGGTCTGCGGGCGGTGGTGGCAGACCACGATCGGGGCGTCCGAGTGGCGCGCGTCGATCTTCGAGCCGCCCGGATGGGCCGCGATGGCGGCGCGGTCCATGGCGAAGCGCTCGGTGGCGTAGCCCCGAGCCCGGAACGCCCCGAACACGTAATCCTGGCAGGCATGCTCCGCGCCCCGCAGCGAGGCGAACCGGACCAGCGCCTGCGTGTGCGCGACCTGGTCGGCGAAGCCTTCGGCCACGGAGGCTTCGATCTCGGCGGCGAGGGCGGGGTCGAGGGCCATGAGATCTCCGGATCTAGGATGGATAGGTGGCGCCCGGCGGCGGGTTTGTGTCAACGGGCGCAACTTCCGTGGGGGGCATCTTCCGTGCCGAAGCCGGGCCGCCCCGTCCTGGGAAGGGGCCGAGGGCCAAGCCAAGTTCCGCGTGCGCGCTGCAAGGGATTGGTTCGCGCCCCCCGCGATGACGGCGAAGGCGGCCGGATCGCCCCGAAAAGCCACAGCCCCGAAAAACCCCTGCCGGATGCGGCGCGCGACGGCATCGCCGCTACCCGGAGGCGGGCAGGACTCAGCTGTGGCAGCGCCTGCGCAGTCGAACCCCGGGGCGGCGGGATTCCGCCCAGGAACCTTGGCGTTGCCAAGGGCTTAGCCTATCTCGAAGCGGTCTTTTCCCCCTCCATCGAGGTCGTTCATGCGTATCGGTCTGGTCTCGGTCCTGTCCGGCTTGCTCCTGTGGGGCACGGCGTCCCCGGCGGCCCGGGCGGATGTGCTCATCACCGTCGACAAATCCGCCCAGCGCATGGAGGTCTCGGTCGATGGGCAGCCGCGCTACACCTGGCCGGTCTCCACCGGGGTCGAGGCCTACGACACGCCCTCCGGCTCCTACCGGCCGTTCCGGATGGAGCGCAGCCACTTCTCGAAGGAGTGGGACGATGCGCCCATGCCGTTCGCGATGTTCTTCACGAACCAGGGCCACGCGATCCACGGCACCAACCACGTCCGCAGCCTCGGCCGCGCGGCCTCGCATGGATGCGTGCGCCTGTCGGTGCGCAACGCCGCGACCCTGTTCAACCTCGTGAAGGCCCAGGGGGCGGGCCCTCTCCGCCCGCCGCGTCGTCTGGGCGCGGAAACCGCCCTCCGTCAGGCCCGCCCATTGCCCCGGCGGGTCTCGCGGCTTAGCTCCTGCGCGGCCCCAGAGCCTGCGCGGCGCCCGCCGCGATCGATATGGATGGAGACCCCCCGATGCCCTTCGCTTTCAGCCGGCCCCTGCCGCTCGCCGCCTTGGCGCTGGCCGCTTCCACCGTCGCGGGCCATGCCCTGGAGGTGACGCGCTCGGCCGACATCGCCGCGCCGCCGGCCAAGGTCTGGCAGACGATCGGCGAGTTCTGCGGCATCGGCGACTGGCACCCCGCCATCGAGAAGTGCGTCCTGTCCGACAAGGACGGCCTGAAGGTCCGCACGCTGAGTCTGAAGGGCGGCGGCACCCTCAAGGAGGAGCAGGTCTCCCGCGACGACAAGGTGATGAGCTACACCTACACGATCCTGGAGGGCCCGCTGCCGGTGGCCGACTACAAGTCGACGCTGGCCGTGGCCCCCGAGGGCACGGGCTCCAAGGTGACCTGGAGCGGCACCTTCAACGCCAAGGGCGCCCCCGACACGGTGGCGGTCGACGCCATCCAGGGCATCTACGAATCCGGCCTGAAGGCGCTGTCTGACAAGGCCAAGTAGGACGCTCAATCGCCCGCGCCGGTGCAGGGCTCGACGCGCCCCCTCTCCCGTGCGGGAGAGGGTTGGGGTGAGGGATGCGCCCTTTCCGGAAGACCCGGACCCCTCACCCTGTCCCTCTCCCGCACGGGAGAGGGGACCCGCGCCCTCCGGGGAGAGGGCGGGCGCGTCTCAGGTCTCGACCGGGCCCCTCATCGGGCCACAGATGATTCTGAACGCAATCTGTGATCATCGCAGCGCGCAGGCATGCCGCCGGGGCGATTGACCCACTGCCAAGCTCGGCCCAAAACCCGGGCGGCGCAGCCCGTGCGCCGCAACAGGATGATCGCCGTGCCCGCGTCACGTCTTCCGATGCGCCTCAGCCTCGTGGTTCTCGCCGCCGCCACGCTGGGCGCCTGCCAGCAGCGCGCCGCCGCGCCCAAGGTCTCCGAGCCCTCGCCCATCGTTCCGGCGCCGTTGTCCCTGCCCACCGGCAGCGGCTGCGGTCCCGAGATCGCGCGCACCAAGGCCATCGTGGACAGCGACGTGGCCACCGGCAACCTCAACAAGCCGGTGGGTGACACCTTCAACGCCGACCTCAGCCAGGCCGCCGCGGCCTGCGCCGCCGGCAAGTCCGGCGAGGCGCTCCACCTGCTGGCCGCCGCCAAGAGCCGGTACGGGTATCGCTGAAACTTAGCAGGGCTCCACCCTGCACCCGCACACGATCCCGGACCTTGTGGATCCGGGACTTAGACGATGAACAGCAGGTTCAAGCCCGCACGGCGGAATCCGTCCTCGGCGATCTTCAGGTCGAGGCCGTAGGACGCGATGTCGTCCGCCACCGGGTCGAGGGTCGGCGCCCGGTGCTGGTGCAGGTGCTTGATGTAGCTGTGGCAGGTCGTGCAGGTCTCGACCTGGACGTCCTTCGACACCTCGTCGAGCCCGTAATAGCTGATGCCCTCGCCGGAGCCGCAGGCGGTGCAGCGGATCCGGACGTGGTTCCACAGGGTGCCGCAGACCGAGCAGCTCAGGTAGCGGGCCTTGTCGGCCGGGGTCCAGCCGACCACCACGCTCGCCACCGGCGCGCCGCCGCAGCACGGGCAGACGCCGTCGGCCACGGGTTTCAGGGCCGACGCGTCGAGGCGCGCCGCATCCTGCGCGAACCGGACCTGCAGGGCCGCCGCAACGAACACGCATTCGGCGATCCGCTCCACCGGCAGCGCGCCTTCCACCACTTGCACGGCGAGATCCAGCCGGTCCGCCGGGGAGGCCGCGAGCAGGCTCGCGCGGGCGGCCTGGGACGCCTCCGGGGATACCGACAGGTCGAGCTGGTCCAGCAGGGCGGTGAGGCAGCCGTCGAAGCCGGCATCGGCCTCGAGCCGCTGGCGCGACAGGGGCGGCATGCCGTGCTCGGCCCGCAGGGCCGTGTCGGCCGCGGCCGGGGCCTCGGCGGGCGGGAACGCCGCCTGCACGGACGCCTGCGCCCGGGCCACCTCGGCGACGAACCGGAGATAGGCCTCCATCGGATGTCCCGGTGCCGCCGCAATCAGGCGCGCGGCCCGGTCGGCGAACAGCGTCCCGGGATCGGGCAGCCGCACGAACGGGACCGAGCCCGAGATCCCGATCTTGTCGGGATCGGGCTTCAGCTCACTGAAATCCCGCCGTCGGGGTTTCGGCTCGGACCCGGCGGGCTTCGTCTCGGCCGGAGCCGCGGGCTTGCGCCTGAAGAAGTTGGCCACGCCTCAGGATCCGCGCTTGTCCACCGAGCCCCGGCGCACCTTGGAGCCGGCGATCTGCCGGAACCACTTGCGGTGATGCCGGTAGGCCCAGCCGCCCGTCACCGTGCCGCGCACCATCGCCCGGCCGGTGCCGCGCACCCAGATGCCGGCGTAGATATGGACCACGATGATCGCGATGGCGATCACGGCCGCGAGCGAGTGGGCGAGCAGCGCCCAGCGCTGGGTCTCGATGGTGGTCAACCCGCCGAAGTAGGTGTTCCAGATCATCAGGCCGGTGACGAACATCACGCCGATCAGCGCGGTCTGGCCCCAGAACACGCCCTTCTGGCCGGCATTGTACTTGCCGAGCTCGGGCAGGCGGTCCTCCCGGTTGGTGACCACGTCGCCGATCTTCATCGACCACGCGACATCGTCCTTGTTGGGGATGTTGAGCTTCCAGAAGCGCACGAACAGGAAGAAGAAGCTCACCGCCAGGGCGACGCCGAACCACGGATGGATCGCGCGCGTCGCCTGCCCGCCGCCGAACAGGCCGGTCAGCGAGAACAGGTAAGGCGTGAACATCGCCAGCCCCGAGAGGGCCAGCAGCGTGAACAGGATCGCGGTGATCCAGTGGTTCACGCGCTGAACCCCGGTGTAGCGGGGGACGTACATCACCTCCGGCGCCTCGGACTTGGCGTGATGCAGCGGGCGGGAATCCCCGTCCCGGATATCGTTCTGGCTCGTCATCGGCCTTCTCGCGCCTGACGTGGCGCCGGCCCCGCGCCGCAGCGGCGGCGAGGGCTGGCTTTGAATTCGGTATCGCTTGGCCGGCACGCCGGCCTAGCGAATGCACATAGGGCCGGATGAGACGCGGGTCCCCTCTCCCGTGCGGGAGAGGTCTGCTCTCGCAGAGAGCCGGGTGAGGGATGCGACCTCTCCGGAAGACCCTGGTCCCTCACCCCAACCCTCTCCCGCACGCGAGAGGGGGCGCGTCACGACCTTCACAAGCGGCGGGTCACCCTCGTAACCCGCCGACACGCTCCTATCAGTGCGGCCGCGCCTCGCCGCCGCCGGTCTCGCCGCGGCGCTTGGCCTCGTCGTACTCGACCGCCTCTTCCTCTTCTTCCGGCACGACCTCGTTCGGGCCGGCCGTCACGTAGTGGAAGAAGCCCGCGACCGCGGCAAAGCCCATGGCGGCAAGCCCGAACACCTTGGCGCCGCCCTTCCAGAAGGCCACCAGCGGCGAGATCTTCGGGTCGTTCGGCAGGCCGGCATAGAGGCTCGGCTGGTCGGCGTGGTGCAGCACGTACATGACGTGCGTCCCGCCGACGCCGGCCGGGTCGTAGAGGCCGGCATGCTCGAAGCCGCGCGACTTCAGGTCCTCGACCCGGGTCTCGGCCTGCTCGATCATCGCCTGCTTGGTGCCGAACATGATCGAGCCGGTCGGGCACGCCTTGGCGCAGGCCGGAGCCTGACCCACCGCGACCCGGTCCGAGCACAGGGTGCACTTGTACGCCTTGTGGTCGGTCTGGCTGATGCGCGGGATGTTGAACGGGCACCCCTTCACGCAATAGCCGCAGCCGATGCAGTTCTCCTCGATGAAGTCGACGATGCCGTTGGAATACTGCACGATCGCCCCGGGGGACGGGCAGGCCTTGAGACAGCCCGGCTCGGTGCAGTGCATGCAGCCGTCCTTGCGGATCAGCCATTCGAGGTTCTGGGTCTCCGGGTTCTCGTACTCCGTGAACCGCATCAGGGTCCACGACTTCGGCGTGAGGTCGTGGGGGTTGTCATAGACACCGCGGTTGATCCCGATGTCGTCGCGCAGGTCGTTCCACTCCTCGCAGGCCGACTGGCAGGCCTTGCAGCCGATGCATTTCGACACGTCGATGAGCTTGGCGACCTCCACCTGGCGGCGGATCTCCGGCGGCGTCTCCGTGGAGGCGGAGCGCTGACGGATATCGAGGGAGCTGTAATCGGCCATGCTGTCAGCTCCCCTCAGGCGACCGCGTCGGACGGCGGCGTGGTCGGCTCGATATTCACGAGCCAGGCCTTGAACTCCGGCGTCTCGGTGTTCGCGTCACCCACCACGGGCGTCAGCGAGTTCGGGTGCCATCCTTTCTTCGTCAGGCCCATGAAGCCCCAGTGCTGCGGGATGCCGACGACGTGGACGGGCTTGCCGTCGCAGATCAGCGGCTTGATCCGCTTCGTCACCACCGCCTTGGCCTTGAGCGAGCCGCGCTTCGACCAGACGCGGACCCAGCCGCCCTTGGCGATGCCCTTCTCCTTGGCCAGCTCCTCCGAGATCTCCACGAAGGCCTCGGGCTGGAGGATCGCGTTGATCCGGGCATGCTTGGTCCAGCCGTGGAAGTGCTCGGTGAGCCGGTAGCTCGTCGCCGCGTAGGGGAACTCGGTCGCGTCGCCGAGATCGGCCAGGTCGTCCTTGAAGATCCGGGCCGCCGGGGCGCCCTTGATCTTCGGGAACGGGATGTTGGCCATCGGCGATTCGAACGGCTCGTAGTGCGTCGGGAACGGCCCGTCGCGCATGAGTCCCCGGGTCCACAGGCGGGCGACGCCCTCCTGGTTCAGGATGAACGGCCCGACGCCCTTATCGGGGGCGACGGTCACGCCGTAATCCGGCACGTCGAAGCCGATCCACTGCTTGCCGTTCCACTCGATGAGCTTCTTCTTCTCCGACCAGGGCTTGCCCTCCGGGTCGCAGGACGCACGGTTGTAGAGCACGCGCCGGTTGGCCGGCCACGCGAAGGCCCAGTTCGGCGCGATGCCGCGGTCGCCGGGATCGGTGTTGTCCCGGCGGGCCATGGTGTTGCCCTTCTCGGTGTAGCAGCCCGAGTAGATCCAGCACCCGCAGGCGGTCGTGCCGTCGTCCTTGAGCTGGGCGAAGCCGTCGAGCTGCCGGCCCGCCGGCATGACGGTCCCGTTGAGGTCGGGCGTCGGCGCCACCGTGTAGCCGTTCAGCTCGCGGGCGAGCTCGGTCGGCGTCGGCGACTCGGCGATGGCATAGTCCCATTTCAGGTTGACGATCGGGTCCGGGAACGCGCCGCCGTCCTTCTTGTAGGCCGCCTTCACGCGGAGGAAGATCTCCGACATGATCTCGATGTCCGAGCGGCACTCGCCCGGAGCCTCCTGGGCCTGCCAGTGCCACTGGAGCCAGCGGCTGGAGTTCGACAGCGAGCCCTCCTCCTCCGCGAACAGGGTGGTCGGCAGCTCGAACACCTCGGTCTGGATCTTGGCCGGGTCGACGTCGTTGTACTCGCCGTGGTTCTCCCAGAACCGGGCGGTCTCCGTCTTGAGCGGATCCATCACCACGATGAACTTCATCTTGGAGAAGGCTTCCGTCATCTTGGCGCGGTTCGGGAACGACAGCAGGGGGTTGAAGCCCTGGATGATGTAGCCCGTCATCTTGCCCTGCTTGGCGAGCTCGAACCCACGGATCACGTCGTAGGTCGGCACGTCGAGCTTGGGCAGGTAATCGTAGGCCCAGTCGTTCTCCTTCGTCGCCTTATCGCCCCACATCATCTTCTGGAACGAGACGAAGAACTTGTTGTAGTTCTGCCAGTAGCTGGTCTGGCCTGGGCGCAGCGGCTTGAACTGCCGCTTGGCGATGTAGCTCGCGTAGTCCGGCTCCTTCTCCACGGGCAGGTTGAGATAGCCCGGGATGAGGTTCGACATCAGCCCGAGATCGGTCAGCCCCTGGATGTTGGAGTGGCCGCGCAACGCCTGCATGCCGCCGCCGAGCATGCCGATATTGCCGAGCAACGTCTGGACGATGCACATCGAGCGGATGTTCTGCGAGCCCTTGGAGTGGTGCGTCCAGCCGAGCGCGTAGAGCGAGGCCATCGTCCGCTCAGGCGACGACGTGGTCGCCATCAGCTCGCAGACCTTCAGGAAGGTCTCCTTCGGCGAGCCGCAGATCCGCTCCACCATCTCGGGCGTGTAGATGGCGATGTGCTTCTTGAGGAGCTGCATGACGCAGCGCGGATGCTGCATCGTCTCGTCGACCACGGCGTAGCCATCGGGACCGATCTCGTAGTCCCAGGTGGTCTTGTCGTAGTCGCGCTTGTCGGCGTCGTAGCCGGCGAACAGGCCCTCGCTGAAATCGTAGCCCTCGCGGACGACGTAGCCCGCGTTGGAATAGGCCGCGACGTAGCGGTGCTGCAGCTTGTCGTTGTCGATCAGGTACTTCGCGACACCCGACAGGAACGCGATGTCGGTCCCCTGCCGGATCGGGCAGTACAGGTCGGCCACCGACGCCGTGCGGGTGAAGCGCGGGTCGACGACGATGAGCTTGGCGTTGTTATGGGCCTTCGCCTCGACGACCCACTTGAATCCGCACGGATGTGCTTCGGCGGCATTGCCGCCCATCACGGTAATCACGTCCGCGTGCTTGATGTCCATCCAGAGGTTGGTCATCGCACCGCGTCCGAAGGAGGGCGCCAAACTGGCGACCGACGGACCGTGTCAAACCCTGGCCTGATTATCGAAGACCAGGGCCCCCATGCTGCGCACTGTCTTGTAGGTCAGCCAGGCCGTCTCGTTGGTGGTGGCCGAGGCGCCGAGGAAGCCCGTCGTGGTCCAACGGTTGACCGTCAGCTCTTCGTTCTTGGCCAGGAAGTTCTTGTCCCGATCCTCCTTGAGGAGGGTCGCGATCCGGTCCAGCGCGAAGTCCCAGGAGACGCGCTTGAACGCGGACGTGCCGGGGGCGCGGTAGAGCGGGTACTTCGTGCGGGTCTCGGAATGCACGAAGTCGAGCAGCGCCGAGCCCTTGGGGCAGAGCGTGCCGCGGTTGACCGGGTGATCGGGGTCGCCCTCGACATGCATCACCGAGGAGCGCGCGTTCTTCGAGCGGTCGCCGAGGCTGTACAGGATGACGCCGCACGCCACCGAGCAGTACGGGCACGTGTTGCGGGTCTCGCGCATCTGCGCGAGCTTGAACGGCCGCACTGCGGCGGCCATGGCCGGCTGGAGGCCGCCGAAGCCGAGTGCGCCGAGCGAGCCGCCCGCGAGGCCGGCGCCGGCCCCCTTGAGCAGGCCACGCCTAGAGACCTGGACGTTCATCTCCGCTCCTTAAAGCGATCTGGTATAATTCCAGGGTGTCCCAAAAAAGCGTGCACGAGGCAAGTGTGGTTGCGTGACACAGAGACCGCTGCTGTTTTAAGTTGACCAGCCCGTTGGACGAGGCGCCATCGTCCTGCACGGGCTGGCTTTTTTCACTTGGACGGCGCGGCCGGATTCGTGCCCGACGGGCCGCCGGTGCGGTGGTCCAGCGGCGCCTGCGGCTCCGTCGCGGAAGACCCACCGGTGTCGGCGCCGGGGACGGGCCGCTTGGCGTTCTCGTCGATGGAGTGACCACCCGGATTCGGCGCATCCTTGGCGGCCGACTGCTCGCGGGGGACGGGGGCCTGGCTCCAGCCGTCCTGCGCGCTGCGCGACTTGTCGCCCATCGCGTCGATGCCTTTGATCTCGCCGGGCTTCGTCTGGGCGAGGGCGGGCGCACCCGTCGCGGCCACCATCAGGAACGCCGACAGGGTCAGGGACAACGAGCGGGACAAAGGGCGAATCCGATCTGTGCGAGGGGTCATGGCCGGCAACGTGCCCCCGGCATGGCCAGTTCCGATTTCGGACATCGACCACCGTGACGGTCTCTTAACCAAGCTTTGCCATTCTCAAGGCGAGACACACGGGAGCCTCGGGATCATGACGAAGTCGTATCCGGAGCGCCCCTCCGAAGAGACCGCCTCCTCCACCGTTGCCCCGCTCAGCCCGAGCGTGCGCCGGCATCTCGGCCAGAACCTGCGCTCGGTCTACGCCGACACGTTCGCCGCGCCGATCAACCAGCGCCTCGAAGCCCTGGTGAAGCAGCTCGGCAAATCGAAGCCGTAAGCCGCGCTGCGCGCCGGATCGCGGAGGCGCCCGGGTCCGGCCCGCATCACGCGGCAGGTGCGTCAGCGCACACCAAGTCGTTCTTTCTATGAAACTCGCCGCGGCGGCGACATTCTTCTCCTCGTGCATTCCGCGGGAGAAGATCCATGCGTTCCGCCGGCGGGCGCACCCCCAGACGCTTGTGTTTCCGGGAATTCCGCCGATCCTGCTTCGAGCACACAACGGTGCGAGAGCCGCCGCCTGGCTTGACTTCGTTCGGTAAAACGAACGATCCAGGGCCCCGGGCGTGCGCTTCTCTGCAGCGCAACCGTGGCCGGCGGGGAGAGGCGACGTGATGAAGAACGGTGCGGCACGGAACCGGGCTGTCCGGGCGGTCGGACTCTCGATGCTGGTCGGCGCCGGCCTGCTGAGCGGCCTCCTTCCGGCCGGGGCCGAGACCGCGCTGCTGAACGTCTCCTACGACCCGACCCGGGAACTCTATCGCGAGATCAACACGGTCTTCGCCGAAGCGTGGAAGGCCAAGACCGGCGAGGCGATCACCGTGCGCGCCTCGCATGGCGGCTCGGGTGCACAGGCCCGGACGGTGATCGACGGCGTCGACGCCGACGTGGTCACGCTGGGCATCCCGTCGGACATCGACGCCATCGCCAAGCTCACCCGCAAGATCCCCGACGACTGGCGCAGCAAGCTCCCGAACGAGGCCGTGCCCTACACCTCGACGGTGGTGTTCCTGGTCCGCAAGGGCAACCCGAAGGGCGTGAAGGACTGGGCCGACCTGACCAAGCCCGACGTGAAGGTGATCACCCCCAACCCCAAGACCTCGGCCGGGGGACGCTGGAACTTCCTGGCCGCCTGGGGCTACGCCTACGGCCAGGACAAGGACACCGCCAAGGCGGACGCCTTCGTGGGCCAGATCTACAAGAACGTGCCCGTGCTCGACACCGGGGCGCGCGGCTCGACCGTGACCTTCGCACAGCGCGGGCTCGGCGACGTGCTGCCGACCTGGGAGAACGAGGCCTACCTGGTGCTGCAGGAATTCGGCGCCGACAAGTTCGACATCGTCTCGCCGCCGACCTCGATCTACGCCGAGCCGCCGGTGGCCCTCGTGGCAGTGAACGCCGAGCGCAAGGGCACCACCAAGGCCGCCCAGGCCTATCTCGACTTCCTCTACAGCGACCGCGCGCAGGCGATCTTCGCCAAGCACCATTACCGCCCGATCCGCCGCGAGGCGGCGGCGCCGGCCGACCTCGCCCAGCTCCCCGAGATCAAGCTGTTCAAGATTGAGGACATGCAAGGGTCCTGGGACGACATCCAGAAGCGGAACTTCGACGCCGGCGGCCTGTTCGACCGGTTGAGCCGGGCCGGCCGCTGAGGCGGGAACCATGGTCGAGACACCGCGTCGCAAACGGACCTTCCGCCGTCCCAGCGTGATCCCGGGCTTCGGGCTCAGCTTCGGCTACACGCTGACCTGCCTCGGGCTCGTCGTGCTGCTGCCGCTCGCCGGGCTCGTGGCCAAGGCGTCCGGCCTCGGGCTCTCGGGGATCTGGTACGTGGCCACCGATCCGCGGGTGGCCAGCGCCCTGAAGCTCAGCTTCGGCGTCTCCGCGGTCGCGGCGCTCACCGCCTCGGTGTTCGGCTTCCTGGTCGCCTGGGTCCTGACCCGCTACCGCTTCCCGGGCCGGAAGATCGTCGACGCGGCGGTCGACCTGCCCTTCGCCCTGCCGACCGCCGTGGCCGGCATCGCGCTCGCCTCGCTCTACGCGCCGGACGGGCTGCTCGGCGCGCCGCTCGCCCGTCTCGGCATCCAGGCGGCCTACACGCCGGTGGGGATCTTCATCGCCATGGTGTTCATCGGGCTGCCCTTCGCGGTGCGGACCGTGCAGCCGCTGATCGCCGAGATCGACAAGGAGATCGAGGAGGCCTCCGCCACCCTGGGCGCCACCCGGCTCGGGACCCTGACCCGGGTGGTGCTGCCGCCGCTGATCCCGGCGGTGCTCACCGGGTTCGCCCTGGCCTTCGCCCGGGGGGTCGGCGAATACGGCTCGATCATCTTCATCGCCGGCAACCTGCCCTACGTCTCGGAGATCGCGCCGCTGCTGATCGTGATCAAGCTGTCCGAGTTCGACTACGGCGGTGCGGCGGCCATCGCCACGATCATGCTGGGCATCTCGTTCCTGACCCTGCTCGCCATCAACCTGATCCAGGCCTGGAGCCGGAGGCGCTTCGGCTATGTCTGAGATCTTCTCCCCGACCATCACGCCGGCCACCCGGCCGGAGCCCGTCGCCTCGGAGGGCGCCGGAACCCGTTTCGTCCTGATCGGGATCGCGATCACGTTCCTGGCGCTGTTCCTGGTGCTGCCGCTGCTCGCGGTGTTCACCCAGGCGTTCTCGAAGGGGCTCGATGCCTTCCTGGCGGCGTTCCGGGAGCCGGATGCCTGGAGCGCGATCCGCCTGACGCTGACGGTGGCGGCGATCGCGGTGCCGTTCAACGTGGTGTTCGGCCTAGCGGCCTCCTGGGCGATCGCCAAGTTCGAGTTCCCCGGCAAGTCGCTGCTGATCACCCTGATCGATCTGCCGTTCTCGGTCTCGCCGGTGGTCTCGGGGCTGATCTACGTGCTGCTGTTCGGCTCGCAGGGCCTGTTCGGCACCTGGCTGATGGACCACGGGATCCAGGTGCTGTTCGCCCTGCCGGGGATCGTGCTCGCCACGGTGTTCGTCACCTTCCCGTTCGTGGCCCGCGAGCTGATCCCGCTGATGCAGGAACAGGGTTCCGCGGAGGAGGAGGCCGCGCTGACGCTCGGCGCCTCGGGCCTGCACGCGTTCCGCACGGTGACGCTGCCCAACATCCGCTGGGGCCTGCTCTACAGCGTGCTCCTCTGCAACGCCCGGGCGATGGGCGAATTCGGCGCGGTGTCGGTGGTGTCCGGCCACATCCGCGGCCTGACCAACACCATCCCACTCCACGTGGAGATCCTCTACAATGAGTACAACTTCGTCGCCGCCTTCGCCGTCGCTTCGCTCCTCGCCGTCCTTGCCCTCATCACCCTCATCCTCAAATCCGTCCTCGAATGGCGGTTCGCGGGCGAGCTTGCGCACGGCCGGGCTCACTGACAGCCCCTTGGACCGTCCCTCGACGGCGATCCGGGTCGAGAACGTCTCGAAGACCTTCGACACGGCAGCGGTGCTGCACGACCTGTCGATCGACGTGCGGGCGGGGGAGCTGCTCGGCCTGCTCGGCCCCTCGGGCTCGGGCAAGACGACCCTGCTGCGGATCATCGCCGGGCTCGACGCGCCGGACCGGGGCCGGATCCTGTTCGGCGACGACGACGCCACCGGCCTCGCCGTGCAGGAGCGGGCGGTGGGCTTCGTGTTCCAGCACTACGCCCTGTTCAAGCATATGAGCGTGGCCGACAACATCGCGTATGGGCTGAATGCGCGGCGTCGCGCCGAGCGGCCGGCCAAGCCCGAGATCAAGCGCCGGGTCGGCGACCTGCTCGACCTGATCCGGCTCTCGGGCTTCGGCGACCGCTTCCCGTCGCAGCTCTCCGGCGGCCAGCGCCAGCGGGTGGCGCTCGCGCGCGCGCTGGCCGTCGAACCGCGGGTCCTGCTGCTGGACGAGCCCTTCGGCGCGCTGGACGCCCAAGTCCGAAAGGACCTGCGCCGCTGGCTGCGCGAGATCCACGACCGCACCGGCCAGACCACGATCTTCGTCACCCACGACCAGGACGAGGCCCTGGAGCTGTCGGACCGGGTCGCCGTGCTCGACCGCGGCCGCCTTGAGCAGGTCGGCACCCCGGACGAGGTCCAGGAGCACCCGGCCTCCGCGACCGTGATGAAGTTCTTGGGCGACCACGTCGAAGTGGAAGCGCTGGCCGAGGGCGGCCGCGTGCTGGTGCGCGGCCGGGAGACGCCGGTGGCGGCGCCGGCCGGGATCATCGGCCCGGTCAAGCTCTATGTCCGGCCCTGGCAATTGCAGCTCGCCGAGCCCGAGGCGGCGCACCTGTCCGGCACGGTGCGCAGCTCCTACCGCAGCCAGGGCCGCCAGCGCATCGAGGTGGTCGATACTGAGGGGCGGGTGCTCGCGGTGGAGGATTTCGACGGGATCCGCCATCCGGCCGGCCACCCGGTGGGCCTGCGGATCAACGGGGGGCATGTGTTCGGGTGAACCTCGTCAGACGCTGCACATCCGCCTAGGCTCCCGCCCATGACGACCCCGAATCGCACCGTCCAGTCCGATGTCCTCTCCGCTGTCGGCGGCACGCCGCTGATCCGCCTGCGCCGGGCTTCCGAGGAGACCGGCTGCGAGATCCTGGGCAAGGCCGAGTTCCTGAATCCCGGCCTGTCGGTGAAGGACCGGGCGGCGCTGTCCATCGTGCAGGATGCCGAGGCGAAGGGGCTGATCCGGCCGGGCGGCACCATCGTGGAGGGCACAGCAGGCAATACCGGCATCGGCCTCGCCCTGGTGGCCTCCGTGCGCGGCTACCGGACGCTGATCGTCATCCCGGTCACCCAGTCCGAGGAGAAGAAGCAGACCCTGCGGCTCGCCGGCGCCCGCCTCGTGGAAGTCCCGGCGGTGCCGTTTTCCAACCCGAACAACTACGTCCACGTCGCCCGGCGGCTGGCGGAGAAGCTTGCCGCCACGGAGCCGAACGGGGCGTTCTTCGCCGACCAGTTCGACAACGTGGCCAACCGGCAGGCCCACGTGGACGGGACCGGGCCCGAGATCTGGGAGCAGACCGGCAGCCGGGTCGACGGCTTCGTCTGCGCGGCCGGGACCGGGGGCACGCTGGCCGGCACCGCGGCGGCCCTGCGGGCCCGGAACCCGGGCGTGCGCATCGCGCTCTCCGACCCGGAGGGCTCGGCGCTCTACGCGCACTACACCACCGGCACCCTGAAGGCGGAGGGCTCGTCGATCACCGAGGGGATCGGCCAGGGCCGGATCACCAAGAACCTCGACGGCTTCACCCCGGATCACGCCTTCCGCATCCCCGACCGCGAGGCGCTGGACATCGTGTTCGGCCTGATGCGGGAGGAGGGGCTGTCGCTCGGCGGCTCGTCCGGCATCAACGTCGCCGGGGCGATCCGGCTGGCCCTGGAGCTCGGCCCCGGCCACACCGTGGTGACGATCCTGTGCGACGGGGCGGCGCGCTACGCCTCGAAACTGTTCAATCCGGCCTTCCTGACCGAGCGCGGCCTGCCGGTCCCGGGCTGGCTCGAAGCACCGCAGGATGTGTTGCCGGATTGGCACGCCTGAGAACTACGGCCCGATCCAGCGAATATCCCCGCAAAAGTGCGGCCCGGCGTTGAACGGAACGGATTGTCGCAGCGTTTCAACGGTCACGCTCGCAACAACAGCGACCGTCCGGAGAGCCTGTTCTATGTCCCTCGTTACCATTCTCCTCATCATCCTGATCATCCTGGCCTTCGGCGGCGGCGGCTTCCTGGGCGGCGGCGCCTATCGCGGCCCCGGCTTCGGCCTCGGCGGCATCCTGCTCATCGTGCTGATCGTGCTGCTGGTGACCGGCCGCCTGTAAGCGCCCCTCGGACGCGGCCCTGCCGAAGCGTCTCCGGTTCGGCAGGGCGCGTCCGAAACGGCGCGCCCGCCTCACGGTTCGGGGCAGGTTCCCCGGTCCGCGAGGCGGGCCCTATCGACAGCTGATCCCGACGATGGCCTGGGCCACCGCGCCGGGCCCGGAATTCGGGATCGGCTTCGCCTCGGCGACACCCTGGCCGGCCAGGAAGGCCGCGACCGCCTGGGCCGGCACCAGGGCCAGGCGCGCAGGCGGCACGATGCCGGCGACACGCCGCACGGCCGCCGGATAACGGGCGACGAGCCCGACGAGCCGCCCCGACCGGTCGAGCACGGGCGCTCCGGCGGAGCCCGGCTGAAGCGGCGCGATCACGCCGCCCGCCACGGCCGTGGCCGGGGCGGCCAGAACCCCGTCCGAGCCCGGGGCCAACGCGATCAGAACCTCTTCGGCGGCCACCGCATCGGTTCGGACCGGCACCCGGATCGGGGCCGGGATGCCCGCCGCCTCGAGCAGGGCGAGCCCGGCCGGGTCGGTCGCGATCAACCGGGCGGGTGCCGTCCCGACGCGCGGCGCGGGGCAGCCCTCCAGCACCGAAGCGGCGGTGAGGGCGCGCCCCGGCGCGATCGCCAGGCCGGTCCCGGCCTCCGCGCCGGCGGCGCCCGTCGGCGGCACCGCCGCGGCTGCTCCGGGCGGCGGGTCCGCGGCGACCTTCGCGGGTCCGAGTGCGGCGGCCGTCGGGAACGGCTCGAAGGCGTTGGCCACCGCGATCACCAGGCGGCCGACCTCCGCGGCGAGCGCGCGGTCGTAGCCGATCAGGAAGCCGCGCACGCCCTGCGGCCCGGCATCGTACCGAACGTAGGACAGGCCGGTCCCGGTCTCGGCGGTGACCACCAGGGAGTCCGGCCGGCGCAGCTTGTAGGTGACCTTGCGGGTGGGCAGCGGCACGGTCAGCTGGTCGAACAGGCCGTCCACGGTCTCGCCCCCCGGCGGGATGGCGCGGGATTCCAGGGTCACGCGCCCGTCCGCGCTCTGCCAGCGGGTGCCGGCCGGCAGGGCCGTGCGCTTCGAGAGCAGGCGCTCGGGCACGCCGATCGCCGCACCGCTCGCCGGATCGACGGCGACCCGGAAGCGGGCCGCCGCCTTGGCCGCCGCGCCCGCCGCCAGCAGCGCCGCCCGGCCGCGCGGCTCCAGGGGATCGGCCCCGCCGGCCCGGGTGCGGTAGGCCGTCAGCGCGTCGAAGGTCCGGCGGCCGAACGCCCCCGAGACCACGGCGTTGAAGTCACCGGTCCAGACCAGCGCGTCCTGGACCGCCTTGCGCTCCGCCTCGGGCAGCGCCTCGAACGCGACCCTGGTCGCCTCGAAGGCGGGATCGGGCACGGGACGATCCTGGGCAAATCCCGGCGCCGTCAGGCCCGCGAGCAGGAGCGCCGCCAGGAGAGGCCTCGTCCGCCGGCGCCGCAGGAGCGTCTCCGGACCCAATTCGTATCCCGCCCCATGCGAATCCATCGCCGTCCCCGACGCTCAACCCGGCAACCTTGGCAGAGCCTCCGGGCGGGCGCCAGACCGGGCGTGCGCGCGGAATCTGTTCGAACCGCCGCGCACGCCCGTGCACGCGGCCGCGCGATGCGCTAGAGGGCAGGGGTCCGGCCTCGCGGGCCGGCCTGGATTCCGACTCGCCTCGGACCTCCTGCCGGCCGCGCGCCGCCGCCATGGTCCGACGCGGAGCCCGGCATGAGCGAGACGAGCAACACCTTCAAGAAGGCGCCCAAGCGCAAGCCCACCAAGGGCAAGAGCGTCAGCGTCTCCCCGGAGATGCGGCAGGCCTATGCCAACCTGATCCAGGAACGGGCCGAGAAGCAGGAAACCTACGGGCGGCACCTGCCGCAGGAAGAGACCAAGCGCCGGTAAGAGAACCGGGTTTCCAAAGGGCTCAGCCCTTTGGCGGGGTGTCGGGGCAGAGCCCCGATGGCATCGAGCTTCGCTCGACCCAGGCTCTGCCCTGGACCCGCAAGAGGTCCCGGACCTTTTGAAACCCTGATGGTTTCGAACCGCCCTAGCGCTTGCGCACGAACTCGGTGCGCAGGACGAGCCCCTTGATCGTGTCGTGGCGGCAATCGATCTCTTCGGGATCGTCCGTGAGCCGGATCGACCGGATGACCGTGCCCTGCTTCAGGGTCTGGTTCGCGCCCTTGACCTTGAGGTCCTTGATCAGCGTGACCGCGTCGCCGTCGGCCAGGACGTTGCCAGCCGCGTCGCGGGCCTCGGCCCTGGCCGGCGCCGCGGCGGCCTGGCCGGGCGGGAGCCACTCGCCCGTGGCCTCGTCGTACACGTAGGATTCGTCGTCGCCGGCCAATGCCATAACCCCCGATGCCGGGTCCGGGCGCTGCGCCCGTCACCCTGCGCGTCCGCGCCCCTCACGCCGAATCGGTCATCGCCCCGGCGGGGGTGCTGGAACGAGCGCGGCCGTTCTCGCGCCGGGCCGAGCCCGGGGCAAGAGGGGGGAGGAAGAGGCGAGCAGTGGCCGGGGCCGGCGATCCGGCCTCCGCATGCGGGCGGAGGCCGGGGGAGGCGGCGTCAGCGCTTGAGCGGACCGGCCTCGATCACGTCCTCGACCGTGCGTAGGCCGGCGCGCGGAGAGTTGACCAGGCAGGCCATGTTGCCGGGCGGGTGCTGGTTCTTCCACATCTTGGTGTGGGCCTGGGGGATCTTGTCCCAGGGGAACACCTCGCTCATGCACGGGTCGACCCGGCGGTCCATCACGAACTGGTTCGCCGCCGAGGCCTGCTTGAGGTGGGCGAAGTGCGAGCCCTGGATCCGCTTCTGGCGCATCCAGACGTAGCGGGCGTCGAAGGTGATGTTGAAGCCGGTGGTGCCGGCGCAGAACACCACCATGCCGCCGCGCTTCACCACCAGGGCCGAGACCGGGAAGGTCGCCTCGCCGGGATGCTCGAAGACGATGTCGACATCCTGCTTGCCGGTGATGTCCCAGATCGCCTTGCCGAACTTCCGGGCTTCCTTCGTCCAGGCGTGGAACTCGGGCGAGTTCACCGTGGGCAACTGCCCCCAGCAGTTGAAGTCCTTGCGGTTGATGACGCCCTTGGCGCCGAGGCTCATCACGTAGTCGCGCTTCGAATCGTCCGAGATCACCGCGATGGCGTTGGCGCCGGAGGCCGCGCAGAGCTGCACGCCGAACACGCCGAGACCGCCGGAGGCGCCCCAGATCAGCACGTTCTGGCCGGGCCGGACAGTGTGCGGCGCGTGGCCGAACAGCATGCGGTAGGCGGTGGCCAGGGTCAGCGTATAGCAGGCCGCCTCCTCCCAGGTGAGGTGCTTGGGCCGATGCATGAGCTGGCGCGACTGCACCCGGCAATACTGCGCGAACGAGCCGTCGCCCGTCTCGTAGCCCCAGATGCGCTGGCTCGGCGAGAACATCGGGTCGCCGCCGTTGCACTCCTCGTCGTCGCCGTCATCCTGGTTGCAGTGAACGATGACCTCGTCGCCGACCTTCCAGCGCTTCACCTTGGCGCCGACCTTCCAGACGATGCCGGAGGCGTCCGAGCCGGCGATGTGGTATTCGCCCTTGTGCACGTCGAAGGGCGAGATCGGCTCGCCCAGGCCCGCCCAGACGCCGTTGTAGTTCACGCCCGCGGCCATGACGTAGACCAGCACCTCGTCGTCGCCGATGTCCCACACCGGCAGCACTTCGAGCTGGTGGGATTGCTCCGGGGGCCCATGACGCTCGCGCCGGATCGCCCAGGCGTACATCTTGGCCGGCACGTGACCCAGCGGCGGGATCTCGCCCATCTCGTAGAGATCCTTGACCTCACCGTCCGCCGGACGGACCGCACCGCTCGCAGCCATCTCGCTCTCCTCTCATCCCGCGCTGTTCTCACGGCCGCGGTTCTCTCCCGCGCTATAGCGGCGATGTCGGAGGCGTCCAAGTGGGCCGAAAGTCGAAATCGGAGGGTTTCGAACGTGAAAAAGCGCCCTGCCCAAGGCCGGCGCCGACGTATTCAAATTCGGCTTGCGAACCGACCAAGTATTATTCGGCGGGGGCCGACCGCCGACCGGACCCGAGACCTTCCGGGACGGGACGCCGGACCGTCCGGTAGACTTTATACCACCGATGAGCCCGGACACGGCGCTGCGGCCACAGGGCATCCGCTCGACCGACGCCGCGTCGGGTGCGTCGGGAGCGGCTTTGGACTATCGCGGGTGGATCGAGACTCCGCATCGGGATGTGCCGCGCCATGCTCAACGTGAAGGCCATCGTCCGGCGCCCGGCCAAGCGGGATCTGCTCCGGGTCGCGCTCGCTTGCGGCCTCGCGGCGGCCCTGCCCGCGACGGTCTCGGCGAAGGATCAGTCCAAGCCGTGGAACGTCAGCGGCAAGCTCCTCGGCGAGCCCGACCCAAAACATCCCGCCGAGGCGGAGCGGAGCGAGAAGGCCCGGGATGTGAGCGGCATCGCCTGCGCCACCGATACCGGCTTCCCGCGGATCTGCCTCGTGGCCGACGACGAGTCGCAGGGCGCCCAGGTGGCGATCCTGCGGGACGGCAGCCTCGTGGCCGGACGCTTCATCCGGCTGATCGACGCCACCCGAAACGGCAAGCCGCTGGAACTCGACGCCGAGGGCGTGGCCTATGCGGACGGGGCCTTCTACGTCATCGGCTCGCATGGCCGCCCCCGGCGCGAGCACAGCCAGGACGCCGAGGGCGACGCGCGCGCCGAGGCGACCCGGCACCTGTTCCGCATCCGCCTCGATCCCAACGCCGTGGACCCGGAGACCGGCCAGCTTCGCGCCGAGCCCGAGATCGCCGGCACGGCAGCGCTGGCGCGGATCATCGCCGACATCCCGGCGCTGGCCCCCTTCCACGACCGGGCCCTGGAGGAGGGCGGCGTCACCATCGAGGGCGTGGCGGTGCGGGGCGGCCGGCTCCATGCCGGCCTGCGCGGCCCCGTGCTGGCGGATGGCAGCGCCGCGATCGTGTCGGTGCCCCTCGCCGGCCTGTTCGACGGCAAGCCGGGCGCCGGGACCCTCGCCACGGTGGCGTTGGGCCCGGACAGCCACGGGCAGAAGCGGGGCGTGCGCGACCTCGTGGCCGTGCCGGACGGCTTCCTGATCCTGGCGGGGCCGATGCACGACCCGGAGGGCGGGGCGGTCGCGGCCGGCGACTACACGGTGTTCGCGTGGGACGGCACGGGCGCGCCGCGCAAGCGCCTCGATCTGCCCGGCTACGCGAAGAAGGAGAAGCCGGAGGCGCTGCTACCCCTCGACGCCACCGCGGACGGGCAGCGAGTGCTGGTGTTCTTCGACGGCCCGAAGGAGGGCGCCCCGCGCGCGCTCGTGCTGCCGCGCTGATCGGCCGACCCGTTCAAATCCGGCTGTCGGCCCGCACAAGTTTTTTAAAGTCTCTCCGGGCCCTCCCGGGCCCTCTTGCACGTCTGTCGCGGATGACGCGCTCGGCTGCCTTCGCTACGGTGCGGCCAAGACTGCGCCCCGTGCGCGGATAGTGAACAAGACCACAGGGAGGCCACGATGGGCGCGAGCGTCGCGGAGACCAAGGGCGACACGTCGAGCCGCGACAAGCCCTGGATCATCCGGACCTATGCCGGGCACTCGACCGCGGCTGAGTCGAACAAGCTCTACCGGGGCAACCTCGCCAAGGGCCAGACCGGCCTGTCGGTGGCCTTCGACCTGCCGACCCAGACCGGCTACGACCCGGACCACGAGCTGTCGCGCGGGGAGGTCGGCAAGGTCGGCGTCTCGATCGCGCATCTCGGCGACATGCGGGCCCTGTTCCAGGACATCCCGCTCGCGCAGATGAACACCTCGATGACCATCAACGCCACGGCCCCGTGGCTGCTGGCGCTCTACCTGGCGGTGGCCGAGGAGCAGGGCGCCCCGCTGGACGCGCTCCAGGGCACGACCCAGAACGACATCATCAAGGAGTACCTGTCGCGGGGGACCTACGTGTTCCCGCCCGCGCCCTCGCTCCGGCTCACCAAGGACGTGATCCTGTTCACGACCAAGAACGTGCCGAAGTGGAACCCGATGAACGTCTGCTCCTACCACCTGCAGGAGGCGGGGGCGACGCCGGTCCAGGAGCTGTCCTACGCGCTGGCCATCGCGATCGCGGTGCTCGACACGGTGCGGGACGACCCGGAATTCGACGAAAAGAGCTTCTCCGACGTGTTCGGCCGGATCTCGTTCTTCGTGAATGCCGGGCTGCGGTTCGTCACCGAAATCTGCAAGATGCGGGCGTTCGCCGAGCTCTGGGACGAGATCGCCCAGGAGCGCTACGGCATCGACGACCCGAAGAAGCGCATTTTTCGCTACGGGGTCCAAGTCAACAGCCTCGGGCTGACGGAACAGCAGCCGGAAAACAACGTCCACCGCATCCTGATCGAGATGCTGGCCGTGACGCTCTCGAAGCGCGCCCGCGCCCGGGCCGTGCAGCTGCCGGCCTGGAACGAGGCGCTCGGCCTGCCGCGGCCCTGGGACCAGCAATGGTCCATGCGCATGCAGCAGATCCTGGCCTTCGAGACCGATCTTCTGGAATATGACGATATCTTCGACGGCTCGAAAGTCATCGAGGCTAAGGTCGAGGCTCTGAAGGCCGAGACCCGGGCCGAGCTGGAGCGGATCGGCGGCATCGGCGGCGCGGTCGCCGCGGTGGAGACCGGCGCCCTGAAGCGCGCCCTGGTGGAGTCGAACGCCAAGCGGATCTCGGCGATCGAGGCCGGCGAGCAGATCGTCGTCGGCGTCAACAAATGGCAGCAGGGCGAGCCCTCGCCGCTCACCGCCGGGGAGGGCGCGATCTTCTCCGTCTCCGAGACCGTGGAGATGGAGGCGCAGGGGCGCATCCGCGAATGGCGCGGCAAGCGCGACGCCCAGGCGGTCGGCCGGGCGCTCGACGCCCTGGAGCAGGCCGCGCGCTCCGGCGCCAACATCATGCCGGTCTCGATCGAGGCCGCGAAGGCGGGGGTCACCACGGGCGAGTGGGGCGAGCGCCTGCGCCAGGTGTTCGGCGAGTACCGGGCGCCCACCGGGGTCAGCCCCGAGACCGTCTCCTCCGGGGCGGCCGACGAGGCCAAGCTCCTGATCGCCGATCTCGGCGAGCGCCTGGGCGAGACGCCGCGGCTGGTGGTCGGCAAGCCCGGCCTCGACGGCCACTCCAACGGCGCCGAGCAGATCGCGCTCCGCGCCCGGGACGTCGGCTTCGACGTCACCTACGACGGCATCCGGCAGACCCCGGCCGAAATCGTCGCCAAGGCCAAGGAGACCGGCGCCCACGTGGTCGGGCTGTCGATCCTGTCGGGCAGCCACGTGCCGCTGGTGCGCGAGGTCCGCGCCCAAATGCGCGAGGCGGGGCTGGACCACATCCCGGTGGTGGTCGGCGGCATCATCTCGCCCGAGGACGAGCTGGTCCTGAAGAACATGGGCGTGCGCGCGGTCTACACGCCCAAGGACTACGCCATCGACGCGATCATGATCGGCCTGGCCAAGGTGGTGAACAAGAGCCTGGACCGCGCCTCCGACCCGTCGGAACCGCCGCGGGAGGGCGCACAGGTTTATTGAGGCGGCATCCCGACCGGGATGCGGGCTGGCGCGCCTTCCCGCGCGCGGCCCGGATCGCGTAGGACCGCGCGATGCCGTCCGCGCTCGACACGATCCTCCTCCTCGCCGTCCCGCTCGCCGCCGCCCTGTCGGCCGGGCTGATCCTGCGGCTGCGGCCGGTGCTGCAGCGCTACGCCCTGGCGCGGCCGAACGCCCGGTCGAGCCACACCGTGCCGACGCCGCAGGGGGGCGGGATCGCCGTGGTGACCGCGCTCGTGACGATCTCGGGGCTGCTGATCGCGGCACCCGAGATCGGCGGCCGGCCGGACTGGGTCCGGCTCGCGAGCGGCACCCTGGTCCTGGCGCTGCTCGGCGCCGTGGACGACCTGCGGCCACTGCCGGCCGGCCTGCGGCTCGCCGTTCAGGCGGGCGTGGTCGGCGTGTTGGTCTGGCACCTCGACGGCCGTCTGGTGCCCGGGGCGCCCCTGTGGCTCGAGCGCGGCCTCGCGCTGCTGGCCGGGATCTGGTTCGTCAACCTGACGAACTTCATGGACGGGCTCGACTGGATGACGGTGGCCGAGATCGTCCCGGTCTCCGGCGCGCTGCTGCTGCTCGGGCTCGCCGGATACCTGCCGGCGCTGCCGGCCCTGGTGGCGGGCTGCCTGCTCGGGGCGATGCTGGGCTTCGCACCGTTCAACCGGCCGGTGGCAAGCCTCTTCCTCGGCGATGTCGGCTCGCTGCCGGTCGGCCTCGTCACCGCCTGGCTGCTGTGCCAGCTCGCCCTGGCGGGGGGGCTCGCCGCGGCGCTGCTGCTGCCGCTCGCCTACCTCGCCGATGCCAGCCTGACGCTCGCCGCCCGCGCCGCACGGGGCGAGCGGGTCTGGGAGGCGCATCGCGGGCATTACTACCAGCGCGCCACCGATCACGGCCTGACCGTCCCCGGCGTCGTGGCGCGGCTATTCGGGGTCAACCTCGTGCTGGCCGGGCTCGCCGCCGCGACCTTGCTTTGGCCGTCCTGGCCGGTCACGCTCGGAGCGCTTGCGGCCGGGCTCGCCCTGGTCGCGGCCCTGCTCCGCCGCTTCGCCCGCGCCCCCGCGCCGGCCCCAGCCGAAGGTGCCGCACGCCCGTGACCGGATTGATCGCGCTCACCGGGGCCACCGGCTTCATCGGCCGCCACCTGCTCGCCGACCTCACCGCCCGCGGCTACCGGGTCCGGGTGCTGCTGCGCCGGCCGACGGCGCTGCCGGAGGGCGCCGCGAGCGCGGTGGTCGGCGACCTGACCCGCCCGATCAACATGGCGGCGGCGCTCGCAGGCGTCGACGCGGTGGTGCACTCGGCGGGCCTCGCCCATGCCAATCTCACCACTTCCATGTCGGGGGCGCCGGAGGACGATTACCGGACCCTCAACACCGAGGCGACGCGCAAGCTCGCGGAGGCGGCGTCCCGCGCGCGGGTGCGCCGGTTCGTGTTCCTGTCCTCGATCCGCGCGCAGGTCGGCGCCAGCGCGCCGGGCGTGGTCAGGGAGGGCGACGCCCCCCGGCCCACCGACGCCTACGGCCGCTCCAAGCTGGAGGCCGAGCGGGCGCTGGCCGAGACCGGGCTCGACTGGGTCGCGCTCCGCCCGGTCCTGGTCTACGGCGCGGGCGTGAAGGGCAACATGGCCGCGCTGCTGCGGCTCGCCCGCAGCCCCTACCCCCTGCCGTTCGGCGGGCTGGCGGCGCGGCGCTCGCTGATCTCCCTGGAGAGCCTGTCGGGGGCCGTGGACGCGGTCCTGCGGGCGCCTTCCCCGATCCGATCCGCCCTGGTCGCCGCCGACCCGGACGCCTTGAGCTTGGCCGAGATGCTCACGGCGCTGCGCGCCGGCCTCGGCCGCAAACCCGGGCTGGTCCCGGTACCGGCCGGGCTCCTCGGGCTGGCCTGCCGGCTGACCGGCCGGGAGGCTCTGTTCGCCCGGGTGGCCGAGGGCCTGGAGGCCCGCGCCGACGGCCTCGCGGCGCTCGGATGGCGCCCGGCCGCGCCGACGCGGGACGGGCTGGCGCGGCTGGCGCGGGCGGGGGGCTGAGTTCAGGGCGGTGACGAGCTTTCCCATCCACACCCCTCATCCTGAGGCGCCCGCGTCAGCGGGCCTCGAAGAAGCCCTCCAGGGATCGCGGGGCCGGCTGGAGGGTCCCTTCGAGGCCTCTGCTGCGCTCCGCCGCCTCAGGATGAGGGGATAGGGCGGGACGAAACACGACGCCGACCCGGGGAGCCGAACGCGTCAGCCGATCGCAGCGCTCGCCGCACCGACCGGCGGCTCGGCCTCGGCCGTCGCCCCCGTGGAAACAAACTCCCGCCCGGCCGGCCGTTGCGCGTGGCGCTCGCGGAAATGCGGCACCGCCGCCTCGAACACGGCTTCCGCGGCCGCCCGGTCGCCCGCCGCGACGGCTGCCTGCAGCTGCGCCACCCAGGCGTCGAGCCGGGCGCGGTCGGCGAAGACCGGACGGGCCGCCATCACCCCGTCGATGCCCGGCAGGGTGACCCGGGGCTCCTCCCGGGCGAACAGGATCTCGTTGAGGCGCTCGCCGGGCCGGGCGCCGGTATAGGCGATCTCGATCTCCGCCCCCGGCTCGAACCCGGCGAGCCGGATCATCCGCTCGGCGAGTTCGGCGATCCGCACCGGCTGGCCCATCTTGAGCACGTAGACCGCGGCGCGATCCGCCTCCGGGGCGGCCCGGCCCTCGCCGTCGGCGTGGGAGGCCGCGGTCAGGACGAGGTCGCAGGCCTCACGCACGGTCATGAAGTAGCGGACCATGTCGGGATCGGTGACCGTGACCGGGCCACCCCGGGCGATCTGCCCCTTGAACACCGGCACCACCGAGCCGACCGAGCCGAGCACGTTGCCGAAGCGCACGGCGATCAGCCGCGTGGGATGGCCCGGGCGGGCCGACTGCTCGGCATCGAGCGCCTGGGCGACCATCTCGGCGAAGCGCTTGGTGACGCCGAGCTGCGACACCGGCTCGATCGCCTTGTCGGTGGAGACCATCACGAGGGCCCGGGCGCCCGCCGCCACCGCGGCCTCGGCGACGTTGATCGAGCCGAACACGTTGGTCTTGATGCCCTCCTGCCAGTCGCGCTCCAGGTAGGGCACCTGCTTGAGCGCGGCGGCGTGGACCACGCAATCGGGCCGGAACGCCGCGATGACCTGATGGACCCGCTCCCGGTCGCGGATGTCGGCGAGCACGCCGGTCACCGCGGCCTGGGCGGACAGGATCGCGGGGTGGCTGAGGATGCCGTGGAGCGCCGGCTCCGAGGATTCGAGCACCAGCACCGCGGCGGCCCCGAAGGCCACGGCCCGCAGGCAGATCTCGGAGCCGATCGAGCCGCCGCCGCCCGTCACCACCACCCGGCGGCCTGCCAGGAACGCCTCCAGGCGCGGCCGGTCGATCGCCACGGTGGGACGCAGCAGCAGGTCCTCGATCTCGAGGGGCGCCAGTTCGGGACCCTGCGCGCCCTCGCCGAGCCCGACCACCCGGGCGAGCGGCAGGCCGAGCCGCCGGGCGCGGGCGATGAGGTCGTCGGGGGCGGCCTCCGGCACGAGGGCGCTCGGGGCCGCCACCAGCCGCCGCACCGGCTCGCCGCCCGCCGCGAGGTCGGCAACCACGCGCTCGAGGTCCGCGAAGCCGCCGAGCACCGGCACGCCGCGCATGAACTGCCCGGTCTCGTCCGCCCGGGGCGACAGGATCCCCCGGGGCGCGAGCTTCTTCACCGAGCCCGCCTCGATGGCGCGGATCAGCACGTCGATGTCGGCGCCCCGCCCGAGCAGCAGCGTCGGCACGGTGGCGGCCCGGGCGCTCGATTGCCGGGAGCGGCTGTCCTTCAGGTACCGGAACGCCAGGCGCGCGCCCCCGAGCAGAAAGATCTGCAGCACCCAGTACAGGAAAATCGCGATCTTGCCGAAGAAGTAGAAGCCGTACAGGTCGGACGAGACCAGGACCCAGTCGGTCACCAGCAGGGCCAGGGCCAGGACGCTGGCCGCCCGGACGATCCCGGCGAGGTCCTGCAGCGAGGCGAAGCGCCACTTGGTCCGGTACAGCCGGAACCGGCCGTAGACCAGGCCGGCGAACAGGAGGAACGGCGGCAGCAGCAACGGCAGGGCGTGCAGGCGCTCGGCCAGCATGCCGCCCTGGAAGCGGAACAGGAAGGTGAGCACCACGGCGGCGGCGGTCGCCGCAAGGTCGTGGGCCACCATCACCGCGATCTTGTAGAAGCGCTGCTGCATCGGAGGCCGGATGGGGTGCCGCGCGGTATCCGCCGCGGCATCCGCCCTGTCAACGCGGGGCCGGGCGCCTCAGGAGCGCGCCCCGCCCGGAGATCGTCCTACTTGACGATCGCGCCGGAGAAGCCGGTCTTGAAGTTTTTCTGGTAGGTCCGGCCCTTGAGCGGGTAGACCTTATCGACGAGCAAGGTCTTGACACGCTCGTTGAAGTCTTCGGTCGTTACGGTCTGGGCCTTACCCGTGATCAGCGTCCTGGCCATGTTCGTCTCCGCGTCGTCGCCCAGGGCACGGTATTGCGCGGAGGGTGAACTCTACATGGGGCATGCGCGACGATTTACAAAGACTTATCTTTCAGGTGAGCGCCCGGACGGCCGCTCCGGCCGCGTCGTCGACGCGGTCGATGTCGGGGGCGTCGATGTGCCGGTAGCGGGCCTGGATCAGCCCGAAGGCCCCGAAGGCGGCGTGGCCGGCCGCGACGAGGCCGAGCAGGATCCAGCCGTAGGGCTGCGCGCGCAGCAGCGCGAAGGCCTCCGTCAGTCCCTTCGCGTCCGACGAGCGCTGGTGCCAGGCCGCCGCCACCAGGAAGCCGCCAATGATCAGGAAGGCGATGCCCCGGGCCGCGTAGCCGAAGCGGCCGACCGGGCCGGCCCAGCGCTCGCGGGCCTCGGCGTCGAGGGCGAGCCGGTCGGTGACGTCGCCCCGCCAGGCCTTGCCGAGGAACCCGAAGCCGCCGCCGATCACGCAGAGCCCGCCCAGGGCCACGAGCCAGCGGCCGAACGGCTTGGACAGGAGCCACGCGGTGCCGTCGTGCATGCCGTCGCCGCCGCTCATGCCGAGGCCGAGGCTGAGCGAGGCCGCGCTGACGGCGAGGCCGATATAGATCGCTGCGCTGATCAGGTGGGCGCCGCGCACCGCCAGCCCCTTGGCGGACGTGCCCCGCCGGTCGGCATCGGTCACGCCCTCGACGAAGCGCCAGAGCGCGAAGCCGGCGAGCCCCAGGGCGATCAGCCCGACCACCACCGCACCGAACGGCCCGGCCAGCACCGCGCGCAGGGCATCCTTGCTGTCGCCGGCCCGGCCGCCCTGGCCGATCGCCGCCAGCAGCGCCAGGGCGCCGACCACGACGTAGACGATTCCGCGGGCGCCGTAGCCGAAGCGGGCGATGCGCTCGATCGTGTTGCGGCCGCCGGGGATGGGCATCATGCGCGGCACCGGGCAGGACGGGGTTCTGGGTGCGGCATGGGCGGGATCCGGCGGCGGGCGACCGGTCAACGTCCGGATGCCCGGTCCCGATCCGTTGCCAGCTCTACACCAGGCGCCGGATCACATCGGCGTCCGGTCCGCCCGGCCGGCCAGGGCGACGTAGAAGCCGAGCCCGTCCTGGGCCGGCAGGGTGTGCAGGCGCTCGATCAGCCCGCGGCGCTTGGCGTCGAGGAGCAGGCGTCCCGCGGGCTGGAACAGGGTCTCGCCGCCGCCCTCCGGGGGCGGATCCAGCCGGATCGCCACGGTCTTGCCCTTGGCGAAGCGGCTGCGCTCCAGCATGTCCTTCAGCGACGCCTCCGCGGTCGCCCGGTTGGCGCCGCGCAGGTCGAGCACCGATTCCGCGTCCGTCACGCCGAGGGCGCCGCGCAGCTTGGCCGCATAGAAATCTTCGAAGTGGGGCAAGTCGGTGCCTTGACGCTCTGCTGGGCCGGGGAAGCCGGCCGGTTGAGATCGGGTGCGGCCGCTCAGGATGCGAGGCCGCGGTAGATGTCGTGCACGGGCACGGCGCCGTCGAGTTCCGGCAACGCGACGCTGCCGTCGGGACCCAGCGCCTGCACGCTCCAATCGTCGCCCCGGCGCCGCCAGACCTCGACCCGGACCTCGTCGGAATAGACGATCAGCAGGACCTGCAGGCTCGGCACCGTCCGGTAGAAATCGATCTTGCGGCCCCGGTCCAGGCTCATGGTCGAGGGCGACAGCACCTCGGCCACCAGCAGCGGGTCTTCGGCGTATCCGTCCGGCAGCGGCGGCCCGCAGCGCACGACCACGTCGGGGATCGGCACGAAGTCGTCCTGCGCCGCGCTCAGAATGCCGAGACCCGGCATGGCACGGCAGCCCCTCGGCTCGGCGAGCGCGTCCAGGCGCCCAGCGAGATTCATGACGATGCGTTGATGGGCCTCGCGCGGGGGCGCCATGAGCACGGGGTCGCCATCGAGCAGCTCCCAGCGCTCCTCGTCTGGACGGCTCTCCGCCCAGTGCCTGAATTCGGCACCATCCATGCGCGCGTCGCGCTTCGCGGCCAAAGCCATCGCCGCCCTCCGATCCGGACGCGATGGTAGCACCCGCGAGCGCGGCCGCAACAGCGGTGGTTCAGAACGCGACGCGGGCGTAGGCCTCGCCCACCGGCAAGGCGCCGCCGAGTTCCGGCAGGGCGATGGACCCGTCCGGCCCGGCGACCCGCATCGTCCAGCCGGCATCCCGGCGCCAGACCTCGATCCGAGCCTCGTCCTGATAGACGATCAGCAGTGTCTGGAGGCTCGGGAGGGTGGCGTAGAAGGCGAGCTTGCGGCCCCGGTCGTTGGTCATGGTGCCGGGCGAGAGCACCTCGGCGATCAGAAGAGGGTCGTCGATGTAGCCGCTAGGCGGCATCGACCCGCAATGGACCACCACGTCCGGATAGGGCGCATAATCGTCCATCGCGTCGCTGAGGATCGCCAGGCCCGGATAGGCACCGCAGCCGCGCGGCTCGGCCAGCCTGTCGAGACGCGTGAGCAGGTTGGTTACGATGCGCTGGTGCCGGGCGCTCGGCGGCGCCATCAGCACGGGCTCGCCGTCGAGCAGCTCCCAGCGCTCCTCGTCCGGGCGCGGCTCCACCCAGCGCCGGTATTCGGCGACGCGCATGCGCGTGTCGCGCCTCACAGCCAATGCCATGACGGCCTCCGATCAGACGCGCCACGCTATCACGGACCGAAGAAGCCGGCGACGGCTCAATCCGTCTGGAGCGCGGCCGGCAGGTCCGCGCCGGCTTCGAGGAAGCGCTGCGGATCGACCGGATCGCCGTCGATGCGCGTCTCGTAATGCAGGTGCGCCCCGGTGGAGCGCCCGGTCGAGCCGACCATGCCGAGCACGTCCCCGGCTGCGACGCGCTGGCCCGGCCGGACGGCGATGCGGGCGAGGTGCCCGAACCGGGTGACCACGCCATGGCCGTGATCGATCTCGACCATGTTGCCGTAGCCGCCCGCGAATTCCGCGGCGCTGACCCGCCCGGGGGCTGTGGCCCGGGCGGGCTCGCCGTACTCGGCCTTGAGGTCGAGCCCGGTATGGAGCGCGAGGCCCCGGGTGAACGGATCGAGGCGGGTGCCGAACGGACTCGACACCACGGGCTGGCCGCGTATCGGCCGGCCGAGCGGCAGCGTCGCGGCGAGCTGGTGCAGGCGCGCCCCGTCGTCGAGCGCCCGGCGGGCGAGGGCCAGGCGAGTGTCGAAGCGGGTCTCGAAGCGGGTCTCGTAGCCTGGGCCGTCCAGGGCGGCGGCATCGAGGGGGACGAGCGGGCCGCCGGTGCCTGCCGCGGCGCGGTCGAAGCGGTCGGGGTCGAAGCCGGTGCGGCCGATCAGCCCGCGCAGGCGCCGGACCGTGTCGCCGGCCCGCTCGACCACCTGGGCGAGGCGCGCGCCCTGGGCGGCCCCCAAGCCGTCGAGGCGCGCCTCCAGGCGGATCAGCCCGGTCTCGGCGTCGCGGGCGCTCCGGCGGGGGAG
>NZ_VRVG01000002.1:0-121000 GCF_008040085.1 Methylobacterium sp. WL7
GGGGTTGCGCGCCTCGACCGAGAGCGTGTCGAGTTGGACCGCTTGTGCGGTGCGACCCGTGCTGTCCTGCGCGAACGCAGCGTGGTTCGTAGTCAGGAGGAGCGTTGTCAAAGGTACGACGTGGCGGATGTATGTGCAGGTCATGAATTTCCGGGCGCCGATCAAGTCGAGGCATTGAGTCGACGACCGGTTCCTCTCTCCGCAAGCGGATCGGCGTGGGAATCATCGTTGCGTCAACGGATCGCGGCTACCAGCGGCGAAATTCTCAAGCAAGAAATAAAAATTAGATTATATAAATTTCAAGCTGTTAGTATGGCAATTTATTGTCACTCAATATTGAGAGGTAAAATAATTTAATATCTCAATCGGCTTTTCTCGATTGGAAATTAGTGGAGAAAAAACATGATATTTAATTCTCGTTCTCGTCCTGATCTGGCGGAACAAAGCGTAGCACTCGAAGGAGCCCTCCAGAAGCCTCTGTGATCCCTGGAAGCCTCCTTCGAGCCCCGCTGCGCGCGCGTCTCAGGAAGAAGTGGTTGGATGGGATGGGGCGGAAATCTGGATGCCTGGCGTTCTTGCGCGGTTTCGGGATCGGACGCGCGTCGCCTACCGCCCGCTCGACCCGAACCCCCCTGCCCCACGGCCCGAGCCCGATCCGGGCGCGTCGTCCAGCACGGTCAGGACCGGCCGGGTCACGCGGGTGAAGACCAGTTGGGCGATCCGGTCGCCCGGCTCGATCCGGATCGGCCGCGCGTCGTCGCGGTTCCAGGCCGAGACCATCAGGGGGCCTTCGTAATCCGCGTCGATCACGCCGGTGCCGTTGCCTAGCACCAGCCCGTCGCGATGGCCGCGTCCGGAGCGCGGGAAGATCAGGCCGCACCAGGCGGGGTCGCGGATCAGCACGCAGAAGCCCGCCGAGATCAGGGCGGGTGCGCCCCGGGGCGGCAGCGTCAGCGGCGCGTCCAGGCAGGCGTGGAGGTCGAGCCCGGCCGCCGCCGCCGAGCCCCAGCGCGGGAAGCCCCAGCCAGGCAGCCGCGGGTCGAGGAGACGCAGGCCGACCTCGGGGAGCTCGTTCACGCGCCGAGCCGTTCGATTGCCTCGGCCAAGGCCAGGGTGCGCCGTGCGGCCTCGACATGGAGGCGCTCGACCATGCGCCCGTCCAGCGCGATGACCCCGTGGGCCTGGGTCTCCGGTGCGTCGAAGGCCGCGGCGACCCGGCGGGCCTCCGCGATCTCGGCCGCGTCGGGCCCGAACGCGGCGTTGGCCGGGCCGATCTGGCTCGGGTGGATCAGCATCTTGCCGTCGAAGCCCAGGTCGCGGCCCTCCGCGCATTCCGCCTCGAATCCGGCCGCGTCGTCGAGTCCCGAAAAGACCCCGTCGATCGCCTCGATCTCGTAGGCCCGGGCGGCGGCCAGGACAGTCATCAGCCAGGGCACCAGGGCGGCCCGGCCGGGGGGGCGGATCCGCGCCGCCTTCAGGAGGTCGTTGGGGCCGATGACCAGGGCGGCGAGCCTTCCGTCCACGTCCCGGGCGGCCCCGGCGATCTCGGCGGCGTTCACCACCGCCATCGGGGTCTCGATCATCGCCCAGATCCGCGTCGCCGCGGGCGCCCCGAGCCGGCGCAGGCGGGCGCCCACCATGATCAGCGCGTCGGAGCTGCGCACTTTCGGCACTAGGATCGCGTCCGGGCCGGCGCCGGCCAGCGCCGCAAGGTCGGCCTCGCCGTCCTCGGTCTCGGGTGGGTTGATCCGCACCACCACCTCGCGCCGGCCAAAGCCCGGTCCCGAGACCGCGGCGGCCACGAGGGCGCGGGCCTCGGCCTTCTTCTCCGGCGCGACGCCATCTTCCAGGTCGATCAGGATCACGTCGGCGGGCAGCGTGCGCGCCTTTTCCAGGGCGCGGGCGTTGGAGCCGGGCATGGCAAGCACGCTGCGGCGGGGACGGATCTCGCTCATCACGCTTCTCCCGGGCCGGCGGCAATGCCCTTCGGGTGGCCGATAGCTTTCCACCGCGTCCCGGGCAAGAACGCATCGCGGGATGCGGGGACGGGATGGCGCGCTGGGTCGCAGGGCTGGACGGCTGCCGGGGCGCCTGGGCGGGGGCGCTCCTCGACCTCGACGATCCCGGCCGGCACCGCTGTGCCCTGTTCCCCGACGTGGCCGCGCTCCTCGACGCGCCGGAGCAGCCGCTGATCGTCGGCATCGACATACCGATCGGCCTGCCGGACCGGATCTTCTCCGGCGGCCGGGGCGCCGACAGGGCCGCCCGCCTCAGACTCGGCCCGGCACGCTCGTCCGTCTTCCCGATGCCGGCCCGGGCGGCGGTCTACGCGGCGGATTACGACGCGGCCAAGGCCATCGCCCGGGCGACGAGCGACCCGCCCGTCGCGCCCTCGATCCAGGGCTACAACATCTTCCGCTATGTCCGCGCGGTGGACACGTTGCTGCGGGCGCGGCCGGAGGCGCTGGCGCGCGTCCACGAGGTCCACCCGGAGGTCGCCTTCCACGCCCTGAACGGTCTCCGGCCCCTCGGCTTGCCCAAGAAGGGTGCCCGGGCCCGCGAGGGCCATGCGCTGCGCCGGAGCCTGCTGGCGGCGGCGGGCCTGCCGGTCGCCCTGATCGAGGCCCGCACGAAGGGCATGCCCGCCGACGACCATCTCGACGCCCTCGCCGCCCTGGTGGTGGCCCGGGACATCTTCGAAGGCCGCGCGGTGCCGTTGCCGGACCCGCTGGAGCGGGATGCGTACGGTCTGCCGATGGTGATCTGGGCGCCGGCCGCGCGTGTGCCGTGAGCCGCTACAGCAAGGTCTCGCGATCGCTCACAACTTGGTGATCGTGGCAGAGCGGTGTCCGTCCGGGGGGCCGCGCTCTAGCTCAATTGCATGAGCGAACCGAACACACCCGCGATCCGCCACATCGCCCGGGCGATCGTCCTCGACCCGCAGGACCGAATCCTGCTGATCGCCTACGCCTCCGTCCACGCCAGGGGGCCGGACGGCGAGCCGCTCCGCTTCTGGTTCATGCCCGGTGGCGGCCTGGAGCCCGGCGAGGATCACGTCACCGCCTGCCGGCGGGAACTGGGCGAGGAGATCGGACGCGACGACGTCGCGATCGGTCCGCAGGTCGCGGCCTGCGACGGCCCGTTCCACCTGTTCCGCCAATCGCGGGACGCCCGCGAGCGCTACTTCCTGGCCCGCCTACCCGACGACCGGATCGATACCAGCCGGCTCGCCGAGACCGAGGACAACCCGGTGATCGGAACCCGCTGGTGGCCGCTGGCCGAACTCAAGGCGAGCGGCGAGCGCGTCGAGCCGGCAGGGCTGGCCGATCTCGCAGCCGATCTTGCGGCCGGGACTATTCCGCCCCGGCCGCGCGTTCTGACTTGGCACGATCACTGATGCGGATCTCGCACCTGCGAAGATCCCGAACCTGAAGGAGATGGCATGTTCCCTGAATTCCTGACCGAGGGCTACCGCGCGTTCCTGGCCGACCGGTTTCCCACCGAGCGGCGGCGCTTCGCGCAGCTCGCTCAGAGCCAGGAGCCTCAGATCCTGGTGATCAGCTGCTGCGACAGCCGCGTGGCCCCGGAGGCGATCTTCGATGCCGGCCCCGGTGAATTGTTTGTGATCCGCAACGTGGCCAACATCGTGCCGACCTACGAGCCGGACGGCGCCTATCACGGCACCTCGGCGGCCATCGAGTTCGCGGTCCAGGCGCTCGAGGTGAAGCACATCGTCGTGCTGGGCCACGCCACCTGCGGCGGCATCAAGGCCTTCGCCAACAAGGCCGCGCCGCTCTCGAGCAGCAACTTCATCGGCAAGTGGGTCTCTCTGGTGGGCGCCGCGGAGGCTAAGGCCGGCGATTCGAGCGCGCCGGACTACCTGACCCGGATGGAGCACGCCATGGTCAGCCAGAGCATGGAGAACCTGTTGAGCTTCCCGTTCATCAAAGAGCGGGTCGAGGACGGCCGGCTCAACATCCACGGCGCGCATTTCGGCGTCGCCAACGGCGTGCTGCTGGTACGGAATCCGGAGACCGGCGACTTCCACCCGGCGGTGGACGATGCCGGCCGCAAGATCCTGCCGACCGCGGTGGCCTGCGACTGAGGGGCTGCTTCGAGGCGGAGCACCGGGCGCGATCGCGATCCGGTCGAACTCGGCTCATAGGCTGGTTTGACTGGAAGGGGCTCCGCGGGGCGACGTATCCGCACGCCAGATATCCAAACCTTCCCCTCATCCCTCGAAGTCCGCCGGCGTCAGGATGAGGGCGCGGGGGTGGGAGTGTCCAAGGCAGGACATCTTCGTCGCGACCAGACACGAGAAAGGCGGCGGGCTCGCGCCTGCCGCCTCTCGCCGTGCCGCCCGGCCGAAGCCGGGCGATCCTAAAAGATCACATCGCGCCCGGGAGACGCTGGGCGTGGTCGTAGTGCATCTGAAGGGCCGGCAGGGCCTGCTGGGCGTAATTGCGAAGGGCCGGGTTCGGGCCGCCCTGAGCGTAGGCCTGGGTCATGGCGATCGTCATCTGGTGCGCCTGGATCTGCTGGCTGGCGTAGAGACGGTCGAAACGCGGGCCGGCCGGGGTCGCGGACAGCTCGGCGAGCATCGCCTGCTGCTCGGGGCTCGGCGGGACGACCGTCGAGGCGCCGGTGGCCATGGCATCGCCGCGGCCGAGGCGGCTGCCCGCCGCCGCGCCGTTGGCCGCGCCCGTGCCGACGCCCTGAAGGCCGCCGACCGGGCCGCCCGAAAGGGTGCCGCCGACCACACCCGTCGCCGCGCCCACGCCGGCGCCGACAGCGCCGCCCGCCATGGCCAGCGGGGCGGTCACGAGGCCGCCGAGGCCTTCGTCACGAGCCGCCATGTAGTTGTTCTCGCCGCCAGCCAGCGCCACGTTGGCGGCGCGATGGTCGCGGATGACTTCCTGGGCGAACGACCGCACCTTGGGATTGCGCGACTTGGACAGGGCGATCTGCGAGGACTGGACCTCGAAGGCGTTCGCCTGCATCGACTGCAAACGGAAATCGTTGGCGCCCTGCGCGAAGGCGGGGGTCGACAGCGCCAGGACGAGCGCGGACGCAGCAGCGTAGTTCTTAAGCATGAAAACCTCGAGTACGTGTTGAAGACGCGAAGCGGCCCGCGGGGCCAGCAAAGGTCCGGACCTCGTCGAAGGTCCAAGATCTCGCAGCCGAAACCGTACGGCGACACGTTCGCGAATTGGTTCGACAACGGGGCTATCGGCTTATGGTTCCTGCCGTTTTCTGCTGAGAACCTGGGATTTGAGGAACTCCATTTGTGCTGAAGGCTCCGTGACCCTGTTCGGAATCCAGGTCCTGCGCGCCGCCGCGGCGCTGATGGTGGTCTGGCATCACGCACGGCACGAGGCCGGGCTATTGGCTGCGCGCGGCGCCGGCCCGACCCTCGATCCCGGTACGCTCCTGCCGTGGTGGGGCGGGGTCGACCTGTTCTTCGTGATCTCGGGCTTCGTCATCGTCCATGCGAGCGGCCGGCTGTTCGGGGCGCCGGGTGGGCGGGCCCGCTTCCTGGCGCACCGCGTCGCCCGGGTGGTGCCCCTGTACTGGCTGGTGAGCCTGATCGTCCTGGCCCTCGCCCTCGCGCGCCCCGAATGGCTGAGCGATGCCGCGGCCCTCGTCGGCGAGCCGGGCACGATCCTGGCCGGGTTCCTGTTCTGGCCGGCGGCCCGGCCGGACGGCGCCATCCAGCCCCTCTACGGCCTCGGCTGGACCCTCAATTACGAGGCGTTCTTCTACGGGCTCTTCGCCTTCGGGCTGGGCTTCGGCCGGCGCGGCGCCGTGATTTGGCTCGCTCTGGCCCTGGTGCTGCTGGTGACCGCCGGTGCGCTCGTGCCCGGGCTGCCGGTGCCGATCCGGTTCTGGGCCAACCCGATCGTGCTGGAATTCCTGCTCGGCGCCGGGCTCGCCCTCGCCCATCGGGAGGGGCTTCGGCCTGGATCCGCATTTCGCCTCGGGCTCGGGGTGACGGGGATTCTCGGCCTGGCCCTGGCCGCACGCCTGCTCGGCGGCGACGGGGCCGCGGATGGGTTCCTGCGCCCGCTGCTCGTCGGCCTGCCGTCGGCGCTGCTGGTGGCCGCCGCCCTCGGTCCGGAGCGGGACGCCACGGAGATCCGAGCGCTGCCCGCGCCCGCGCGGGGGCTCGTGATGCTCGGGAACGCCTCCTACGCGCTCTACCTCGTCCACCCGTTCGCGCTGCGCCTCGGGCGCGAGGCGCTGCTGCGGCTCGGCCTCGCCCCGATCCTGCACCCCTGGGGCAGCGTCGCCGCGATGCTCGTCGGCAGCGTCGCGGCCGCCCTGCTGGTCCACCGGTTCGTCGAGCGGCCGCTGAGCCGCTGGGCGCGCGACCGCCTGGATCCCGGTGCCGCGCAAAACGGTGTGCGCCCCGTCCCAGCCCCGGTTCCCACCGGGCCTCGGGCGGATTAGCCTCGCGCACCGGAGGAGGATGCCGCGATGAAGACCTTGCTCGTACCCGTCGCGATGCACGACGGCCTGACCTCCGTGTTCGAGACCACGCGGCTCGCGGCGTCGCGCTTCGGCAGCCTGATTGAGGGCGTGTCCCTGCGCCCGGCGCTCGCCGAGTACGTCCCCGTCGACATGGTCGGCGGCATGACCTGGCTGCGCGACGAGGAGGCCGACCGCGCCGAGGCCGAGGAGGCCGGCGGCCGCTTCGTCGCCTTCATGGATGCGGCCGGGATCCCGCGGCACGCCCGCGACGGCCTGTGCATCCCCGAGAAAGTGGCGGATGCCGGGCCGCGCTACCGCTGGCGGCAGGACGTGCCCACCGGCGACGCGTTCCTGGGCCAATACGCCCGGCTGTTCTCGGCCACCGTGGTCGGACGCCCGGGGACCACCGACAACGCCCCGCGGATGACCACCTTCGAGACCGCGCTGTTCGAGGGCGGCCGGCCGATCCTGCTGGCGCCACCGGTCGCCCCGACGTCACTCGGCGAGGCGATCCTGATCGCCTGGAACGGCTCCACCGAGACCGCCCGGGCGGTGGCCTTCGCGATGCCGTTCCTGCGCCGGGCCGAGCGGGTGCTGGTGCTCAGCGTCGAGGGCGGCATGGTTCCGGGGCCGAGCGCACAGGACCTCGCCCAGGCGTTGGCATGCGAGGGCGTGGCGGCCTCGCACCGCTCTCTTCCGTCCGGCCGGCGCGCGCCGGGCGAGACCTTTTTGGCGGAAGCCAAGGCGTTTGGCTGCGATCTGCTGATCAAGGGCGCCTACACCCAGAGCCGCTTGCGCCAGATGATTTTCGGCGGCGTCACCAGCCACGTCCTGGCCCATGCCGACATGCCGGTGCTGCTGGCGCATTGACGGTGATCGGAACCGCCGCGCGCGCCTGGCGTTCGGCCACGGCAGCCGGATCAGGATCACCGTGACGACATTCGCGACTCGTTTCCTCCTCGCCGCCCTGATGATGGTCGCCGGTGCGACCGCCGTCCGGGCGCAGACGACCACCGTGCGGTTCCGCGGCATCGTAGACTGGGCCGAGGCCGACCGGATCCAGATCCGCCGGCCCGGCGGCAGCACGCTGACCCTGCGAATGAACCCCCGGACCCGCGTCTTCGCCGTGACTGAGGCGGCCCTGCGCAACATCAAGCCCGAGAGCTACGTCAGCGTTCTGGCTACGCCCGGCGCCGAGCCGGTTCGGGCCAAGGCCGTGACGCTGTATTCCCCCTCTGAGCGCGGCTTCGAGGCTGGGACCCAGCCTTGGGATACCGACCCGGGCGCGACCCTCACGGCGGGCTGGGTTGCCGACCTTCAGCGCGGGCGCCCGCTCCGGTTGACGTTGGGTTACGGCGGCGGCCAGGCGAGCTTTTCGGTGCCGGATGGGACCCCGGTCACCGCCATCGCTCCCGGTGAGAAGGCCCTGCTCGAACCGGGCGCGGCCGTCACCCTGTTCGCCCAGTCCGGGTCGGACGGGACCCTCTCTGTCGGCACGATCGCGGTGGGCCGTCAGGGGGCGGTGCCTTCCTTTTGACGATTGCGTTGCTGCGGCTGCGTTCTTGATCCGCGCATCGGGCAGGCGCGCCGCGGTCCAGGCTGCGCTACAGGTTCGAGTTATGACCGAGTCCGCCTTCGCCCTCGATCCGCGCCTGGCCGCCGACACCGTCGAGGTGGGTGACCTCGCTCTGTGCCGCGTGCTGCTGATGGACGATGCCCGGTTCCCCTGGCTGATCCTGGTGCCGCGCCGGCCGGACGTCTCCGAGACTACCGACCTGTCCGAGGCCGACGCCGCGGCGCTGTGGCGGGAGATCCGCATCGCCACCGGGGTGATGCAGGCGCTGTCGAAGCCCGATAAGGTCAATGTCGGGGCGCTGGGCAACGTCGTGGCGCAACTCCACGTCCACGTGGTCGGCCGGTTCCGCTCCGACCCGGCCTGGCCGGGCCCGGTTTGGGGTTTCGAAAGCCGAAAACCTTATCCGTTCCATGCCCGCGCCCAGCTGATCGAGCGCGCCGGCACCCTGTTCTCCGCGGCTTGAACCCGTATGACCGATCCCCGCGACACCCTCGGCTTCGTCCGCAACCGCCTCGACCGGCACTCGGCGGAGCAGCCCGAGGAGGCGGTGCCTCCGTTCGATGCACCGGACGCACGCCTCGTCGTGATCTGCGGCGACCGGATCGTGCTGCGCGGGTCTACCGCGCTGATCACCCCGGCCGAGGCGCCGGACCTGTCCGACACGCGCATCTTCCTGGGCCATCGGGACGGGCGGCCGGTCTTCGCCGCGTCGGCGCCGGCCGAGGCCGCGGAGGGTTTTGCCGCCGGCGGGACCCGCACCCTCGACCTGCGCGCCATCGCCACCGAATCCGCCGTCGAGGCCGAGGAACTGGGTCTGCTGGCGGTGGCCAAGTCGATGCTCGACTGGCACGCCCGACACGGCTTCTGCGCCAATTGCGGCACGGCCACCGCGGCGAAGGCCGGGGGTTTCCGCCGGGAATGCCCATCCTGCAACGCCCACCACTTCCCCCGGGTCGACCCGGTGGTGATCATGCTGGTGCGCCGGGGTGAGACCTGCCTGCTGGGGCGCGGCCCCCATTTCCGCCCCCACATGTATTCCTGCCTCGCCGGATTCCTGGAGCCCGGCGAGACCATCGAGGACGCGGTGCGCCGCGAAGTGTTCGAGGAGACGCGGATCCGCGTCGGCGCGGTCACATACCGGACCTCGCAGCCCTGGCCGTTCCCGTCCTCGCTGATGCTGGGCTGCGCCGCTGAGGCCCTCGACGGCGACATTGTCACCGACCCGAGCGAGTTGGAGGACGCCCGCTGGTTCGACCGCGCCGCGGTCGCCGCCATGCTGGCCGGCACCCACCCCGAGGGCATCCAGTCCCCGCCGCCCATGGCGATCGCCAACTACCTGATGCGGGCGTTCGTGGCCGGCGAAACCTGAGCCGTCCGTGCAGTTCTAGCTCTGCGGATAGGCGGTGACGAAGACGCCGTCGCCCGTTTCCTGATGGCGCAACACTGACAGGACGTTGCGGCTCGTGCCATCCGGCATCGGCATGCGGCCCTCGACGGCGAGCTGAGCGCCGGAGCGTCCGTGCCGGATACTGACGACCGGGTTCGTGGCGACACGTTCAAGCAGGGCGTCGGCCAGTGCCTTCGGATCGTCCGGGCGGAAGCCGGGCGCACTGAAGAATGTGGCTTTGGATCCACCGTCCGGATGCGCCAGATCGAGCAGGTAGTGGACGATCTTCTCGTGCGGAACGAGCACGTTCCTGAAGGGAACACGGGAGCCGATCAAAAGATCGGTTCCGCCGTGACTCGGAACTGGTCCGGTTTGAACGTGATGAGGGCCGCGAAGGGTTTGGTGAACTCGACTTCGTAGGCCGCCCCCCGCGCCCAGGTCCCGACGATCGTGCCCTCGCTTCCGGCTGGCAGGATGTGCCCGTCCTCAGTCTCGTGATGATCGACAAGCGCGATCCAGCTCAGCTCGCGGATCGCGGCACTTTGCCCCAAAGCTCGGCCGTAGAAGGTCGAGTCAAATGACATGCGATTATTCTACCGCGGATCACGCCGGCCAGCAAAAGCTATGGGCGTGATTGCTTCGGCATTGCCAATGCTGGATCGTGACTCCACCCCCGGCTGAGTCATCGTTTCTGCGCCGTCCGGTACACGTCGTCCCGGCTGCGCTTGCCGACAGCGATCACGGTCACCGTGATCGCTGCATCGCTGCATCGCTGACTCGGTAAACCAAGCGATAGCCGGCGGCGCGCAGCTTGATCTTGTAGCAATCCTTCAGTTCTGCGCCGTGCAGCCTGTCCGCCGGGACATGGGGTGTCTCCAACCGCTCAGCGAGCTTGGCCTTGAACTGCTGGCGGATGGTGTCGCCGAGCTTGCGCCATTCCTTCAGAGCGGAGGGAAGGAATTGCAGCTCATAGCTCATCCAGCGCGACTTTCACCGGCACCTCGCCGGATCGCGCCCGGATCAAAGTAGCCAGCTCGGCGTCGTCGATCAGCTCCATCATCGCCTCGTAGGCGGCCGGAGGGACCATGTAGGCCATGACCCGGTTGTGGTTGAGGATCGCGACCGTCTCGCCCTGCGCCTCACTCAACACGCCGGCGGGACTCTTCTTCAGATCCGACACGCTCACGGCTACGTTCGCCAGCACGGCCTGCATCTCAAGCTCCGAAGGATTCCGTTCTGCCTCCGAAATTCGATACCGGATTCGGTACTGCATTTCGACTCGCCAAACGCCACCCCTCGGGCTCAGATCGCCACCCGCACCGGCGCCGCCTCGTCCGGCACCGCCGCCCGTGTCTCCGAGAATGCCTCGCCCACCATCAGCAGCGCCGGTCCGTCGAGGCCGGCGGCTTCGACATGGTCGGCGAGGTCGGCGGCGGTGCCGCGCAGCGACGCTTGATTCGGGCGGCTGACGTTGAACACCAGCAGCGCCGGGGTCGCGGGTGCCAGCCCTTCCTCCACCGCCCGGGCGAGCAGCGCCCGCAAGGTGCGCTTGGGCATGTAGACCACGGTGGTCACGCTCGGATCGGCGAGCGCGCCCCAGTTCAGGTCGTCCGGAAGGGCGCCGCGGCGGTCGTGGCCGGTGACGAATTGCAGGCGGCGGGCGGCGTCGCGGTGGGTCAGCGACAGGCCCAGCGCCGCTGCGGCCCCCTGCGCGGCCGAGATGCCCGGCACCACGGTGACGGGGATGCCCGCGGCCCGGCAAGCCTCGATCTCCTCGCCGGCCCGGCCGAACACCAGCGGGTCGCCGGATTTCAGCCGCACCACCTGCTTGCCGGTGCGGGCGAGCTGAACCATCAGCGCGTTGATGTCGTCCTGGCGGCAGGACGGGCCGTGCCCGGTCTTGCCCACCAGCATGGTCCGCGCCTCGCGGCGGGCATAGTCCAGGATCTCCGGGGCGACGAGGTCGTCGTACAGGATCACGTCGGCATTGCGCAGCGCCCGCAGGGCCTTGAGCGTGAGCAGCTCCGCGTCGCCCGGACCGGCGCCGACGAGGCTCACCGCGCCGCCCTTCGGCGCCGCCTCGGTCTCGCCGAGCAGCTCGGCGAGGTCCTGCTGCGTCGGGGCGCGGTCCGGCTCCGCGAAGGCGCGATCGGTGAAGCGCTCCCAGAAGCTGCGCCGCTCGCTGAACCCGTGGAACCGGGCGGTGACGCCGTCCCGCCAGTCGCGGGCGGCCCCCACCCAGCGACTGAACCCGCGCGGCAGCATCGCCTCGATCCGGGCGCGCACGGTCTGCCCGAAGACCGGCGCCGCGCCCTCGGTGGAGATGCCGACCACCAGCGGCGAGCGGTTGACGATGGCGCCGAACTTGACGTCGCACAGGTGCGGTCGGTCCACCGCGTTGACGATGGCCCCGGCGCCGCGGGCTGCGACCACGAAGGCGACGCAGTCGGCCTCGTCCTCCATGGCGCCGATGCAGAAGGCCGCGCCCCAGAGGTCGTCGGGCGTCCAGGCACGCTCGTGAAGATCGACGCTGCCGTCGACGATCTCGTTCGGCACCGCGCGCAGCTCGTCGCTGGGCTGAGGCGCGTAGACGTCGACATGGGCGCCCGCGGCGGCCAGGACCTTCACCTTCCAGGGCGCCCCACCCGAGGATCCGGCGAGCACCACCCGCTTGCCGCGCAGGGGCACGAACACCGGCAGCACCGCCAACGGCTCCAGGCCGGCGGATTGGGTCTCGCGGGGTGCGCGGGCCGCGCGCAGGAGGCTTGGGGTGTCGGTCACGAATCTATCCTGAGCCTACATCGTGCCGGTTATCCCAACCGACAACCTCATCCTGAGGTGCCGCGTCGCTGCCGCCGCTCCGCGCCCGCATCCCGGGATGAGGGGGCTGGTGGGACGGGCCGCTCCGTTCTCGATTCGGCATATATCAAAGAATCACGCGGCGCGGGCGGTCTGGCCGGGGAGCATCTTGCGGATCTCGGGGATGCAGGAGCCGCAATTCGTGCCCGCCTTGCAGGCCGCGCCCACAGCCTCGACGGAATCAGCTCCCGCCGCGATGGTCGCGGCGATCACGTCGCCGCCGACCCCATGGCAGGCGCAGACGACCGGCCCGGCCGGCGCGGTGGCGGCGCGTCCCGAGAGCAAGGCGCGGCGCTCGGCCGCCTCGGGGGCCTCGACGGCGAATAGGGCCTTGGCCGCCTCCCAGTCCGGGCGTGCTTCCGCGGGGGCGTAGGCGAGGCTCGCGACCAGCCGCGGGCCGTAGTAGACGGCGCAGCGGTAGCGGTCGCGGGCATGGTCGGCGTATTCGGCGAGTTCGTAGCCGGCGAGCGCCTCGCTCTGGATCAGTCCGCGGACCATCAGCGCCACGGCGCTTGAACTGGCTGCGGTGGCGAATTGCACGCCCCATCCGCCGGTGATCGCCGCCCGCGCCCACCACCAGCCCTCCGGCAGCGCCACCTGGCGGCGCGACAGCAGGAAGCCCCGGGCCCGGTAGGTGACGGGCTCGAGGGCGGCGGGCGTCGCCTTCAACTCGGGCTGGCCCGAGACCGGGTCCGGTACGCCGCGGACGAGGGCGCCGACCCGCGCCTTCGACGCGTGGGCGCTGCCCCAATGCATCGGCATGAACAGGCAGCCCCGCACCACCGTGTCGGTGATCATCACCTCCAATTCGGCCTCGCCGTGCTCGGTCCGCAGGCGGGCGATGCCGCCCTCGATGAGGCCGAGGCCGGCCGCGTCATCCGGATGTACCTCGACGAACGGCACGGCACGATGCGCCGAGAGGCGCTGACTTTTCCCGGTGCGCGTCATCGTGTGCCAGTGGTCGCGCACCCGGCCGGTGTTGAGCACGAACGGGAAATCCTCCGAGACCGCCTGCGCCACGCCCGGAGGCTGCACCGCCACGAAGCGGGCGCGGCGGTCGAAGGTGTAGAACCGGCCGTCGCCGAACAGCCGGGCCCTGCCCTGCGGCGCGCCCTTCGGGCCGGAGCGCTTCGGGATCGGCCATTGCACCGGCAACGCGCTGTCGTAGGCGGCGTCGCCGACGTCGGTGAGCGCGCCCAGATCGAAGTCGCGGGTGCCGTTGTTCTCGTAGGCCGAGAGCCCGGCATGTTCGCGGAACACGGACGCCGCCGACGGGAAGGCGAAGGCGCGATCGTGGCCGAGCCGGCGCCCGACCTCGGACAGGACCGCCCAGTCGGCCCGTGCCTCGCCGGGAGCGGCCAGGAACCGGCGCTGCCGGGAGATCCGCCGCTCGGAATTGGTGACCGTGCCGTCCTTCTCGCCCCAGGCGAGGGCCGGCAGCAGCACCGTGGTCTTGCCGAGGCCCCGCACCGTGTCGGAATCGGCCATCACCTCGGAGACGGCGTAGAGTTCGAGCCCCTTGAGGGCCTCGCGGATCCGATCGGCCTGCGGCATCGAGACCAGCGGGTTGGTGCCCATCACCCACAGGGCCTTGATCTTGCCCCGGGCGACCGCCTCGAACAGGGCCACCGCCTTCATGCCCTCGCCGGTGACGATCCGGGGGGCGCCCCAGAACCGGCGCACCCGGTCCACCTCCTCGGGGGCGAAGTGCATGTGGGCGGCCAGCATGTTGGCCAGACCCCCGACCTCGCGGCCGCCCATGGCGTTGGGCTGGCCGGTGAGCGAGAACGGCCCCATCCCGGTCTCGCCGATGCGGCCGGTGATCAGGTGGCAGTTGATGATGCTGTTGCCCTTGTCGGTCCCCTGCGCCGACTGGTTCACACCCTGCGAGAAGGCGGTGACCACCCGGCGGGTGCCCGCAAACAGGTCGTAGAAGGCGCCGATGTCGGATGCTGGCACGCCGGTCGCGGCGGCGACCGCGGCCACGTCCGGCGCGATGAGGCGGGCGCGGTCGAGGGCGGCATCGAGCCCGGCGGTGTGGGCCTCCACGAAGGCCCGGTCGCGGAAGCCGTTATCCGAAAGGTGCACGAGCAGCCCCGAGAACAACGCTACGTCGCTGCCGGGACGGATCCCGAGGAACAGGTCGGCCTCCTGGCCGGTCTGGGTCCGGCGCGGGTCGATCACTACGAACTTGGTGCCCCGCCGGGCCTTGGCGTCGGCCATGCGGCGGAACAGGACCGGGTGGCACCAGGCGGCGTTGGACCCGACCATGACGATCAGGTCCGCCTCGTCCAAGTCCTCGTAGCAGCCGGGTACGGTGTCGGAGCCGAAGGCACGGCGGTGGGCCGCCACCGCGCTCGACATGCACAGCCGCGAATTGGTGTCGACGTGCGGCGTGCCGATGAAGCCCTTGGCCAGCTTGTTGGCGACGTAATAATCCTCGGTGAGGAGCTGCCCCGAGAGGTAGAACGCGATCGCTTCCGATCCGTGCGCCTCGGTCACCGCGCGCAGTCTTTCCGATACGGTCGACAGTGCCGCGTCCCACGAGGCCTGAACTCCATCGACCTGCGGGTGGAGCAGGCGGTTCTCCAGCGACAGGGTCTCGCCGAGCGCCGAGCCCTTCGAGCAGAGCCGGCCGAAATTGGCCGGGTGCTCGGAATCGCCCGCGATCGCCGCGCCGCCGTTCCCGTCCGGGGTCGCGAGCACGCCGCATCCGACCCCGCAATAGGGGCAGGTCGTGCGCACCGCCGGGTCTGCCACGGACAGGGTCATGGCTGGGTCCTCGAAAGTTCTTTGTTCGATAGCGACCGCAAGAGGTGGGCCGCGCTCCCCGTCACTCGACAGCGAGTGGATCGCCCTCGTGGCCAGATGGGGCGCGGGTCCCCTCTCCCGTTCGGGAGAGGGACAGGGTGAGGGATGCGACCTCTCCAGAGAGACCTGACCCCTCACCCCAACCCTCTCCCGCACGGGAGAGGGGGCGCGTCGCGCTCCGCATGGAACGCGGTGTGACCCCCGTGGCCCGCATGGAGAGGGCGCGGCTCAGTACACGTCGGCCTGGTAGCGGCCGGTCTTCTTGAGGGCGGCGAGATAGGCGACCGCATCCTCGGGGCTCTTGCCGCCATGGCTGGCCGCCACGTCGATGATCGCCCGCTCCACGTCCTTGGCCATGCGCTTGGCATCGCCGCAGACGTAGAAATGTGCGCCGCCTTCAAGCCACTTCCACAGGTCGGCGCCGTTCTCGCGCATCCGGTCCTGGACGTAGGTCTTCTCGTTGCCGTCCCGGGACCAGGCGAGCGACAGGCGGTTGAGCACCTTGTCGTCCTTCAGTGCGTTGAGCTCGTCCTTGTAGAAGAAGTCCGTGGCCTGGCGCTGGTGGCCGTAGAACAGCCAGTTGCGGCCGGGGGCGTTCGTGGCGGCGCGCTCGCGTAGGAACGACCGGAACGGCGCGATGCCGGTGCCGGGGCCGCACATGATCACGTCCTTGGTGAGATCCGCCGGCAGGGCGAAGCCGTGGGCCTTCTGGAGGTAGATCTTCACCTTGGTCTGCTCGGGCAGGCGCTCGCCGAGATGGGTCGAGGCCACGCCGAGCCGCAGCCGGGAGCGGTGGTTGTAGCGCACCGCGTCGACGGTCAGAGACACGATCCCGGTATCCATCTTGGGCGAGGACGAGATCGAGTAGAGCCGCGGCTGCAACTCGTCGAGGGCCTCCAGAAAAACCTCCGCGTCGGGCCGGGCGCCAGGGAATTTGTGCAGGGCGCCGAGCACGTCGAGATAGGCGGCGTCACCGTCCGGGTCTTCTCCGGACGCCAGGGCCTGCGCCTTCTTGCGGGCCGCGCCGGAGGTGAGCAGCGACAGCAGTTGGTAGAGGTTGTCCGGCGCGGCGCCGAGTGCGTAGTCCTTGAGCAGGTGGTCGCGCAGGGTCTGGGTCCCGATCATCCGCTCGGGCCGGGCGCCGAGTTCAGCGATCACCGCGTCCACCAAAGCCGGGGCGTTGGCCGGGAACAGGCCGAGCGAATCCCCGGCCTCGTAGGTGATCGGCGTGCCGTCCAGTCCGATCTCGATGTGCCAGGTCTCCTTCTCGCCGCCCGGCTCGTTGAGGCGGCGGCGGGACAGGAACAGGGCCTCGACCGGGTTCTCACGGCAGAAGCCTTGGGGACCGAGATCGGCTGCCGGCTTGGGCGCGTCGCCCTCGGACGTCGGGGCCGCGGGCGCGCCACCGGCGGCGACGAACTCTTCCTCCAGCTTCTTGAGCATGCGCAGGGTCTCCTTGCCGCCGGGCTGGCAAAGATTCAGGCGCTCCTCGTTCTTCAGGAAGATCGCGTTGGCGTAGTCGGCGCAGTTGTAGCCGCACTGGCCGCAATCCTGCTGGGCCATGGCGGCCATCAGCTTGTGCGGCTCGGGCCGGTCCTTGGCCATCGCCATCCGGTCGCCGATCGGCACGGAGGGGTCGTGCCAGGGCGCGTCGTCGTTGTCGGCCAGCTTCGGGCCGGCGGCGGGCGCGTCGCCGGGAGCGAGGGCGGTGGCTCCCGTCACGGCGGGGCCGAGCAGGGCCGCGAAGTAGCCCGAGAGCCACGAGCGCTGGTCGGCGTCGAAGGGCGCGGTCTCGGGGATCAGGACGAGGGGGGGCGCGACGTGCTGGGTCATGCGGCGGCCTTCAGGGCGGGCTGTTCCTCGGCGGCGTCCCGCAGGGCTTCGGCGCCGGTGCGGGCGGTGAAGGATTGGAAGCTCTCGTCCGGGCTTTCCCGGCGGGCCAGGTAGGTGCGCAGCAGCGCCTCGACCCGGAACGGCGCGTCCTCGGCCTTCACGGCCTTCCAGATCTCGGTGCCGATCTTCGGGTTCTCGGCGAAGCCGCCGCCGACCACGATGTCGTAGCCCTCGACGGTGTCGCCCTCCTCCGAGACGACCACCTTGGCGCCGATCAGCCCGATATCGCCGATGTAGTGCTGGGCGCAGGAATGGTGGCAGCCGGTGAGGTGAACGTTCACCGGCACGTCGAGCTCGGTGACGGTGCGCTCGACATGGTCGGCGATGATCAGCGCGTGGCCCTTGGTGTCGGAGGCGGCGAACTTGCAGCCCCGGGCGCCGGTGCAGGCGACGAGGCCGGAGCGGATGCCGGCCGCCTTGGTGGTCAGGCCGAGTTCGAGGATACGGCTCTCGACCTCGGACACCTTCGCATCCGGAATCCCTGAAAAAATAAAGTTCTGCCAGACGGTGAGGCGGATCTGGCCGTCGCCGCAGTCGCGGGCGATCTCGGCCAGCGCCCGGACCTGGTCGCTGGTCATCTTGCCTACCGGCAGGACGACACCGATCCAGTTGAGGCCGGGCTGCTTCTGGGCGTGGACGCCGACATGGGCGAACCGGTCGGTGGGCCGGCGCGGCGCCACATGGGCGGGATCGACCCGGTCGAGCTTGCGGCCCAGCTTGTCCTCGACGGCGGCGATGTACTTGTCGAAGCCCCAGGCGTCGAGGACGTACTTCATCCGGCTCTTGTTGCGGTTGGTCCGGTCGCCGTTCTCGATGAACACCCGGATGATCGCGTCCGCGACCGCGTTGCAATCCTCGGGCTTCAGGACGATGCCGGTGTCGCGGGCGAGGTCCCGATGGCCGGAGATGCCGCCGAGCACGAGGCGCATGTAGACGCCCGCGGCCACCGCGGCGCCGTCCAGAACCTCGATCGCCTGGAAGCCGATATCGTTGGTCTCCTCCAGGGTCGGCATCACGCCGCCGCCGTCGAAGGCAACGTTGAACTTGCGTGGCAGGCCGTAGAGCGAGCGGTCGTTGATGATCCAGTTGTTCCAGGATTTCGCCAGCGGGCGGGTATCCAGCAACTCCTGGCTGTCGATGCCGGCGGTGGACGAGCCGGTGACGTTGCGGATGTTGTCGGCCCCCGAGCCGCGGGCGGTGAGGCCGATATCCACGAGCCCGTCCAGGAACGGCTGGGCGTGCTCGGGGCCGATCTCGCGCACCTGCAGGTTGGCGCGCGTCGTCACGTGGACGTAGCCGCCGCCGTGCCGGTCGGCGAGGTCGGCGACGCCCGCGAATTGCCAATGGTGCAGGATGCCGTTGGGGATCCGCAGGCGGGCCATGTAGCTGACCTGGTTCGGGGCGACCCAGAACAGGCCGTGGTAGCGCCAGCGGAAATTGTCCTCGGGCTTCGGCTGCTTGCCGGCGGCGGCATCGGCGATCAGGCGGTTATGGCCGTCGAACGGGTTCTCGGCGCGCTTCCACTTCTCCTGCTCGCAGAGCTTGCCGCCATCCTTGACGGTCTTGTCCTGCGCCTTGATGTGGATCGCATCCGGCCCGGTGGGCTCGGCCGGCGCGGCCGGGCCCTGCCCGATCGCCAGGCCGCCGGTCAGGCGGGCCGCGGCGACGCCCGAGGCGAAGCCTTCGAGGTAGCGCTTCTGCTCGGGGTTGAAGCCGTCCGGGGCGGTCTGTGGGGTGGTCTCGGCCATCTGCGCCTCCCTGGATCGCTCGCCGCCGAAGTGGATGCCGGTTAGGCGTAAGCGAGCGTGTAAAATCAAAGGCTTAGTTCCCCTGCCGATCGGCCGGGGAACTAAGCAGCCAGTTGCTCGGGCGCCGGGCGCCCGAACATCAGATCATCGAGGTTCTCGACCGGATCGCCGGAGCGGATCAGGCCCTTACAGGCGCCCTGCTCGGCGATGTCGCCCACGAACACGGCACCGATCAGCCGGCCGTCCCGCACCAGCAGCTTGCGGTAGAGCCCGGCGCCGGGATCGGACAGGACGATCGCCTCGGCATCCTCGGGGGTGTCCACCAGGCCGGCGGAGAAGACCGGCAGCCCGGAGACCTTGAGGCTGGTGGCGAGCGACGTGCCGGCATAGGCGGCGCTCTGGCCGGCGAGGTGGCGGGCCAGGGTGTCGGCCTGCTCGTAGGCCGGCTCGACCAGCCCGTAGATCAGGCCGCGATGCTCGGCGCATTCCCCGAGGGCGAAGACGCGGGAATCCGAGGTGGTCATCCGGTCGTCGACCTTGATCCCGCGGCCGATCTCCAGCCCCGCCCCCTGCGCCAGGGTAACCGAGGGGCGCACCCCCACGGACATCACCACGAGTTCGGCCGGGAGTACGGTCCCGTCGGCCAGGATCAGGCGCTCGACCCGGCCGTCACCCTCGACCCGGGCGGTGTCGGCCTTGAGCAGCACCCGCACGCCGCGGGCCTCCATGGCCCGCTTCACCAGCCCCGCGGCGTGATGGTCGAGCTGGCGCTCCATCAACCGGTCCATGACGTGGAGCAGGGTCGTGTCGACCCCCAGCCGTGCCAGGCCGACCGCGGCCTCCAGCCCGAGCAGGCCGCCGCCGATGACGATCGCCCGGGCGTGCTGCACGGCGGCCTTGCGGATCGCCGCCACGTCGGCGAGGTCGCGGAACGTGATCACTCCGGGGAGGTCCATGCCGTGCTTGGGCAGGCGGATCGGCAGGGACCCCACCGCCAGCACGAGCTTGTCGAAGGGCAGAACGTGGGTCTCTCCCACGATCACCAACCCGTTCTCGCGGTCGATCTGGGTGACCGGGGCGCCGGTGATCAGGCGGATGCCGTGGGCCGCGTACCAGTCGAGGCCGCGGAATTCGCAGGCCGCCTCGTCGACCTCGCCGCCCAGCAGCGAGGAGAGCAGGACCCGGTTGTAGGCGGCTTTCGGCTCGGCGCCGACGCAGGTCACGTCGAAGCGGCCGGGCGACCCTTCGGTCAGGCGCTCGAGGAAGCGGAGCGAGGCCATGCCGTTGCCGACGACGACGAGCCGCTCACGTGGGAGGCTGGTCTCGGCGCGCGTATCGTGTGCGCTGGTATCCATTGGGGATGTCGCCATCTCTCGATCGCGTCGGGGACCTCGATTGCAGGATCGTCGGCGGACCGCCCACGAAAAAGCCGCTGCCGGTTATCCCCCAGGGCAGGCTTGAACCCGCAGGAGAACCGGATCAGCGGCCTCGCTGACGGCGCTGCCCGTCGCCATTGACGGACGCGAGCTATTAAGCAGATCTCATGCCAAGCAGGACCCGCATCGGTAAGGTGTTCTCATGACGCTTGAAATCGCGGCAGCCCATGGGGCCTGGTACACTGGAGCGTAGCGCATCGCACTGCACAAAAAGTGGGCTGGTGGTCGCTTAAACGATCAGCGCTGTGGCAGTGGAACTGGCGTCCGAGCTGTCTTCAAATACGAGCGCAGACGGCAGCAGGATCGCACTGCACCCTCATTGCGAGCACGGCGAAGCAATCGAGGAACCCTATACGCTCGTAGCGCGAGCGACCTCGGACTGCTTCCCTCTACTCGGTGAGATGGAGAAGCAGAAACACGCCAATCGGATCGGATCACATGCCGTGTTCGACTCGGATCTCAGATCAGGGTCGAGAGCATCGCCAGCAGGCCCAGGGTCGGCATAGCGCCGGCCACGAGGACCCAATACCAGGACGGGACACCGCCGGCACGGCGGTTGTCGTTGCTGGCGCGCGGAGCCTTGGCGCCGCGGCGAACATAGCGTCGGAGTTCGATCCGGCTGCGCGGATGCGATGTCGACGATTCGGTATCGAGTTTACGGCATCCGGGCATGGCGAAGCGACAACGGCCGAGACCTGGCAACGTTCCCGATCCGCCGCATCTCGGCAACGGCCGAATGACGAAATGCGCGTGGTGTCTGCTGCCGCTCAGAGCGCCATGGCGGCCCGGTACAGGTCGGACCTGTAGATGGCGGCTGCTTCGGCCTCAGGGTGTCGCCCCGGCGGGATCTGCTGCGCGGCAGCCATCTGTGCCACGAGCCAACGCGCGGCCTCGGGCCGCGGCTCCTGCACGGCCGCGCCCAGGTCGAGACGGCTCGGCATCGGCCGCGTCGCGCCGACCGCGTCCAGCATCGCATCGCCTGCGAAGCCACGGGCCACGAGTTCGACGTCGAGGTCGAGATAGGTCCGGTGCGCCAGGCAATGGATCAGGTCGGTGCGGTTGGCCGGGTCGGCGCACCATAGGCCGGCTCGCGCCACCGCCCGGACGAGGGGCAGCAGCGCGTCGTCGAGCCGGCCCGACACGGCCAGGACCTTCTCGGGGGCGTCCGGTGCGAGGTCGCAACCGAGTGCCGCAATCCGCCCGTGGCCGGCCGCCACCGCGACATCGTTCCAGGGCGCGCCCGCGCAGTAGCCGTCGACCAGGCCGCGGGCCAGGGCCTCGACGCTGTGCTGGGGTGGGACCACGACCGTGCGGAAGGCCGACGGGTCGAGGCCGCCGGCCTCGGCGAACAACCGCAGCTGATAGCTGTGGCAGGAGAACGGATGCACGGTGCCGAGCGTGAGCGGCCGGCCCGCGTCCCGGCGCTCGGCCGCCACCCGGGCGAAGGCCCGGGCCACGTCCGCCAGAGTCTCGCTCGCCGGCTCCATCGCGGCCCAGAGCCCCCGAGACACCGTGATGGCGTTGCCGTTGGCGCTGAGCTGCAGCGGGACCACGAGGTCGGAGGGCGGGCCCGAGAGGGCCAACCGGCTCGCCAGCGCCAGCGGCGCCAGCATGTGGGCGCCGTCGAGATGCCCGAGGGCGAGGCGGTCGCGCAGGGTCGCCCAGGACGGCTCGGCCGAGAGGTCGAGCTCCAAGCCCTCGGAGCGGGCGAAGCCGAATTCGTGCGCCGCGATCAGCGGCGCGGCATCGCAGAGCGGGATGTAGCCGAGCTGGAGCCTCATCCGAGCAGATCCGCCGTGGTGACGATGGCGCGGGCGATGTCGGCGATCTTGCGCTTCTCGTTCATGGCCTTGCGCCGGAGCTGCTTGTAGGCCTCGTCCTCGGTCAGCCCCTTCAGGTTCATCAGGATGCCCTTGGCGCGCTCGATCAGCTTGCGGTCGGCCAGCTCGCCGCGGGCCTCCGACAATTCGCGCTGGAGCCGCGCGAAGGCGTTGAAGCGCAGGATGGCGATATCGAGGATCGACTTGATCCGCTCCGCCCGCAGGCCGTCGACCACGTAGGCCGAGATACCGGCGTCGACCGCCGCCTGCATCATGGTGGTGTCCGAGCGGTCGACGAACATCGCCACCGGCCGCTCGACCTGCCGGGAAACCCCCGACATCTGCTCCAGGATGTCCCGGCTGGGACTCTCCAGGTGGATCACGACCACGTCGGGCTTCAGGGCGGTCACCCGCTCCAGAAGGTCGACGGTATCGGGAATCACCACGATCCGGCCGATACCGGCGGCGCGCAGCCCCTCCTCCAGGATCGCCGCGCGGGCGCGGCTCGGGTCGATCACGGCGACGGTGAGGTTGGATTCGGTCATCGGGGCCCGGTCGGGCGGGACTTCTTGAGAGGGCGACCCGGTTCGGGCGCTCCGGCCAAGCAAGGCGTATGCCCCGCAGCTGTCGCCAGCGTTACCGCCGCGCAAAGAAACGGTCCAGCTTCCGCCGCAATGCTGGGGGCATTCTTGCGTCGTCGGAACTAGGGCGGGGGTGGTGAAACGGATGCGCAGGCCAGACCCGCTTGCCCTGACGGACGCCGCCACCGGGCGCGTTTCGATGCCGTTCCTGCCGACGTTGGTCGTGGTGGGAATTCTGGGTGTCGCTTCCCTCTATTGTCCGTCGTCGCAGTTGACGCCGCCGTCGGAGGCCCGCGCCGAGGTCGTTGCGCCCGAGGCTCCGTCGCCCACCGCCTTCTTCAAAGCCGCGCCGGTGTCCGTTTCGGTCCGCCGCCCGGCTGCCGTGGCCTTCGCCGAAGTCTATCCCCTGGCCCCGACGCAGCCGGCCCGGCCTGTGCTCGCGGCCCGGGCGACGTCGCATATCGCGATCGCGGGCCGCCATGTCTGCCCCGGGCGCCGCTGCCCGGAGACGCCTCAGCACGTGACCGATCCGCTGGCCGCCGGCCGTGCCGAGGCCGCGGAGTCGGACGAGGCCGATCTGCTGCCCCCCGCCGCTCTGCCCTTCGCCGCCTCGGTGGTCGAACGGCTGACCCCCGCCGCCCGGGTCGTCGGCGATGCGGCGAACCTGATGCGCGACGGCGCGGCCGCCGTACAGGGATCCGTCGCCCTGGTGGTGGCCGACTGCCTGCGCTGACGCGCACGAAACGCCGGCCGTACCGCACGGCATTCCACTCGGCTCGCCACGCCACCGCCTCTGGACCTCGCAACCGGGCGTCCTAGGTGCGTTGCAGCGGATGGCCGGGGCTCCCCGGCCGCGCGGGAGCCGGGGCCGTATGGCTGCACGCATCGAGGATTATGCGCTCGTCGGGGATTGCCGCAGCGCCGCGCTGATCAGCCGGCAGGGCAGCGTCGACTGGCTGTGCTGGCCGCGCTTCGACGCCGCCGCCCTGTTCACCAGCCTGCTCGGGACGGAGGCCCACGGCTTCTGGAAGATCTTTCCCGAGGCCGAGCATGTCGAGACCAGCTGGGCCTACCGTCCGGGAAGTTTGGTTCTGGAGACCCGGCACAAGACCCGGCTGGGTGAGGTCTTGGTGACCGATTTCATGCCGGCTGGGGACGGCGCCCACCTGGTGCGCCTGGTCGAGTGCGTGCATGGGCGCGTCGCCATGCGTATGGAGATGGCGGTGCGATTCGACTACGGCTCCGCGGTGCCGTGGGTCTCGCGCTCGGAACTGGGCGACCTGCGCGCCGTCTCCGGTCCCCACAAGGTCGTGCTGCGGACGGACGTCCACCTCAAGGGATCGGACGCGCAGACGACGGTGTCCGAGTTCACCGTCCATGCCGGCGAGCGGTGCCGCTTCGTCCTGAGCTACGGCGCCTCGCACGAGGACGACCCACATCCGATCGAGCCGCTGAAGACCCTCGAGGCCACCGACCAGGCCTGGCGCGAATGGTCGAGCCGCTGCGCCGGCGGCACCGCCTGGGACCGGATGCTGCAGCGCTCGCTTCTGACCCTGAAGGCGCTGATCTACGAGCCCACCGGCGGCATCGTCGCCGCGCCGACCGCGTCCCTGCCCGAGGGGCTCGGCGGCGAGCGCAACTGGGATTACCGATTCTGCTGGCTGCGCGACTCGACGCTGACGCTGATCGCGTTGATGGACGCCGGCTATATCGACGAGGCGCGCGATTGGCTCGCCTGGCTGCTGCGGGCGGTGGCCGGCAACCCGGAGCAGGCGCATATCCTGTACGGCATCGGCGGCGAGCGCCTGCTGCCGGAGATCGAACTCGACTGGCTGCCCGGCTACGAGAACTCCAAGCCCGTGCGGATCGGCAACGCCGCGGCCTCGCAGTTCCAGATCGACGTCTACGGCGAATTGTTCGACGCGCTCTATCAGGCCCATGCCCGGGGCCTGCCGATCAGCAAGGATGGCTTGCGGGTCGGGCTGGCGATCCTCGGCCATCTCGAGAACGCTTGGCGCAGGCCCGACGAGGGCATCTGGGAAGTGCGCGGCGGCCGGCGCCACTTCACCCACTCGAAGGTGATGGCCTGGGTCGCCTTCGACCGGGCCCTGCGCATGCACGCGATGCACGAATCGGGCGCCACCGAGGAGCAGGCCGGGCGCTGGCGCGCGGTCCGCGACGAGATCCATGCCGAGGTCTGCGCGCAGGGCTTCGACCCGGAGCTCAACAGCTTCGTCCAGTCCTACGGGTCGAAGGCGTTGGACGCGAGCCTGCTGCTGATCGCCCATACCGGCTTCCTGCCGCAGGACGATCCCCGGGTGGTCGGCACCGTCGCGGCGATCGGCGAGGGGCTGATGCGGGACGGCTTCATCCTCCGCTACGAGACCCAGGGGCAGACCACCGACGGCCTGTCCGGCAACGAGGGGGCGTTCCTGCCCTGCACATTCTGGTATGCCGACAACCTGATCGGCCTCGGCCGGCGGGACGAGGCGCGGACGATCATCGAGCGCCTGATCGGGATCTGCACCGATCTCGGCCTCGTCAGCGAGGAATACGACGTGCATGCCAAGCGCCTTGTGGGTAACTTCCCCCAGGCATTCACCCATGTGGCGCTCGTCAACACGCTGCTCAGCTATACGCGCGGCGAAGGGCCGGCGGATCGGCAGGGTGGTAAGGCCAACGGAGCCCCTCCCGCCGTCCTGCGGCAGCGTGAAGCCGACAAGCGGCACGCAAGAGGCGAACTGGAAGACGCGACATCATGAGCGGCGCTGATACTCCCGCCAAGGCGGCCCTCGCTGAGATCGATACGCTCAGCATCAACACCATCCGGACGCTCGCGATCGACGCGGTGCAAAAGGCGAATTCCGGCCATGCGGGCGCGCCGATGGGCCTCGCCCCGGTCGCCTACACGCTGTGGAACCGCTACCTCCGCTACGACCCCGCACATCCCCACTGGCCGAACCGCGACCGCTTCGTGCTGTCCTGCGGCCATGCCTCGATGCTGCTCTACGCCCTGTTGCACCTCGCCAACGTCGCCGAGAGCGACGGCGGCAACGCGCCGGCCGTGACGCTGGACGAGATCAAGAAGTTCCGGCAGCTCGACAGCCGCACCCCGGGGCACCCGGAGTACCATTTCACCACCGGCGTCGAGACCACCACCGGGCCCCTCGGCCAGGGTGTAGCCAACTCGGTCGGCATGGCGATCGGCGGCCGCTTCCTCGGCCAGCACCTCAACCGGCCGAACCTGCCGCTGTTCGACTACAACGTCTACGCTATCTGCTCGGACGGCGACCTGATGGAGGGCGTCGCCTCGGAGGCCGCCTCTCTCGCCGGCCACCTGCGGCTGGCCAACCTCTGCTGGATCTACGACGACAACACCGTCACCATTGAGGGCCACACGGAACTCGCCTTCGGTGAAGAGGTCGCCACCCGGTTCCTGGCCTATGGCTGGCAAGTCCTGCGGGTCGCCGACGCTAACGACGTCCACGCGATCGCCGGCTCGATCGAGACGTTCCTGGCCACCAACGATCGGCCGACCCTGATCGTCGTCAAGTCGGTGATCGGCTACGGCGCCCCGAAGAAGCAGGGCACCTCGAAGGCGCACTCGGACGCGCTCGGCGAGGAGGAGGTCAAGGGCGCGAAGCGGGCCTACGGCTGGCCGGAGGACGCGCAGTTCCTGGTGCCGGATGGCGTGCACGAGAACTTCCGAGACGGCATCGGCAAGCGCGGTGCCGCCCTCTACGATGCTTGGCAGGATCTGCTGTCCAAGGCCCGGGAGGCCGATGCCGACCACGCCGAGGACCTCGACGCCCTGCTGGAAGGCCGCCTGCCCGACGGCTGGGACAAGGACATCCCGGTGTTCGAGCCCGATGCGAAGGGCCTGGCCACCCGCGAATCCTCCGGCAAGGTGCTCAACGCGATCGCGCAGCACGTGCCGTTCCTGCTCGGCGGCTCGGCCGACCTGGCGCCGTCCAACAAGTCGAACCTGACCTTCGAGGGCGCCGGCTCGTTCGGACCGTTCACGCCCGGCGGCCGCAACCTGCATTTCGGCGTGCGCGAGCACGCCATGGGCTCGATCGTGAACGGCCTCGGGCTTTCCGGCCTGAGAGCCTACGGTGCGACCTTCCTGGTGTTTGCCGACTACATGCGGCCGCCGGTCCGGCTCGCTTCCCTGATGGAGCTGCCGATCTTCCACATCTTCACCCATGATTCGATCGGTGTGGGAGAGGACGGGCCGACGCACCAGCCGGTCGAGCAGCTGCTTTCGCTGCGTTGCATCCCGGGCCTCGTCACCCTGCGCCCGGCCGACGCGAACGAGGTCGCCGAGGCCTACCGGGTCATCTTCTCGCTCAAAGACCAGCCGGCCGTGCTGGCGCTCTCGCGCCAGCCGCTGCCGACGATGGACCGGACCAAGTTCGGCGCGGCCTCCGGCACCGCCAAGGGCGCCTACGTGCTGGCCGACAGCGACGGGACGCCCGACGTGATCCTGATCGGCACCGGGTCAGAGGTGCAGCTCTGCGTCGGCGCCTACGAGACGCTGAAGGCCGAGGGCGTGAAGGCCCGAGTGGTCTCGATGCCGTCCTGGGACCTGTTCGAGCGCCAGGACCAAGTCTACCGGGATTCCGTGCTGCCCCCCGCCGTCAAGGCGCGGGTGACCGTGGAGCAGGGCAGCATCATCGGCTGGGACCGCTACGCCGGAACCGAGGGCACGGTCATCGGCATGGATACGTTCGGCGCCTCGGCTCCGATCAAGGATCTCCAGACCAAGTTCGGCTTTACCCCCGACAAGGTGCTGGAGGCCGCCCGGGCGCAGCTCGCCAAGCACAGGCGGTAAGTAACGGCGGATGCGCGACGGTCCCCTCGCCCCTCTGCGGGGGAGGGTGGCCCCCGAAAGGGGGTCGGGAGAGGGGAGCGACGGTGCAGAATATGGCTTGGCCTTCATGAGGGTCGCGCCTCTTCTGGAAGCCGGGCTCCCCTCTCCCGACCCTCGCTGACGCGAGGGCCACCCTCCCCCGCAAAGGGGGGAGGGAGGGCGCCCGCCGAGTAGCGGTATGCGAGACGAGGAACCGACATGAACGCGCTCAAGGCCCTGCACGACGAACAGGATCAGGCGGTCTGGCTGGACTTCGTGGCCCGCGGCTTCATCCAGAAAGGTGCGCTGAAGCGCCTCGTCGAGGAGGACGGCCTGCGCGGGGTGACGTCCAACCCGTCGATATTCGAGAAGGCGATCGGTCACTCGGACGAGTACGATGCCAGCCTGAAGGCCGTGCAGGAGACCGGCGACAGCCGCGTCATCGACCTCTACGAGGGCTTGGCCATCGCCGACATCCAGGCCGCCGCCGACGTGCTCCGTCCGGTCTACGAGGCGAGCGACGGGGCGGACGGCTACGTCAGCCTCGAAGTCTCGCCCTACCTGGCGCTCGACACCGAGGCGACGCTCACCGAGGCGCGGCGCCTGCACAAGGCGGTCGCCCGCGACAACCTGATGGTGAAGGTGCCCGCCACCCCGGAGGGCATTCCGGCGATCCGGCAGCTTACGGAAGAGGGCATCTCGATCAACGTAACGCTCCTGTTCTCGCAGGAGGCCTACGAAGCGGTGGCCCGCGCCTTCATCGACGGACTCGACGCGCGGGCCAAGGCCGGCCACGACGTGTCGAAGATCGCCAGCGTAGCGAGCTTCTTCATCAGCCGGATCGACGTGCTGGTGGACAAGCTGCTGGACGAGAAGATCGCCCAGGCCAACGACCCCGACGAAAAGACGGCGCTCGCCCAGCTCAAGGGCAAGGTCGCGATCGCCAACGCCAAGCTGGCTTACCAGCGCTACCGGAAGATTTTTGCCGAATCCAAGTGGACGGCCCTGGCCGAGAAGGGCGCCAAGGCGCAGCGGCTGCTCTGGGCCTCCACGGGCGTGAAGAACAAGGCCTATTCCGACGTGCTCTACGTCGAGGAGCTGATCGGCCCGAACACCGTCAACACCATGCCCCCCGCCACCATGGACGCGTTCCGTGACCACGGCACCGTGCGGGCGACGATCGAAGAGGACGTGCCGGGCGCCGAGGCGGTCATGACCCGGCTCGCCCGGGCCGGCATCGACATCGAGAAGGTCGCCGAGCAGCTGGTGAGGGAGGGCGTGCAGCTCTTCATCGACGCCGCCGACGACCTGCTCGGCGCGGTCGCTGGCAAGCGCGCGGCGCTTCTCGGCCAGCGCCTCGACGGCCAGAGCCTCGTGATGGACGACAGCCTCGCCGCGGAGGCGAAGAAGACTGTCGAATCCTGGCGGGCGAGCGGCGCCATCCGCCGGCTCTGGGCCGGGGACGCGACGGTCTGGTCCGGCCACGACGAGGCGAGCTGGCTCGGCTGGCTGCACATCGTCGAGGACGAGCTAGAGAAGGCCGCCGACTACGCCGCCTTCTCGGAGTGGGTGAAGCAGCAGGGCTTCACCGACGCCGTGGTGCTGGGCATGGGCGGCTCCAGCCTCGGCCCCGAGGTGCTGAGCCTCACCTACGGCCAGCGCGAAGGCTTCCCGAAGCTCCAGATCCTCGATTCGACCCACCCGGATCAGGTGCGCGCCCTGGAGGCGAGCATCGATCTTGGGCGGACCCTGTTCATCGTCTCGTCCAAGTCCGGCTCGACGCTGGAGCCGAACGTCTTTCGCGACTACTTCCTAGGGCGGGTGAAGGAGAAGTTGGGCGACCGGGCGGGCGATCACTTCGTCGCCGTGACCGACCCGGGCTCCGACATGGAGCGCGCCGCCAAAGCCGATAACTTCAAGAAAATCTTCTACGGCGTGAAGCAGATCGGCGGGCGGTACTCCGTGCTGTCGGCCTTCGGGCTGGTGCCGGCCGCGGCCCTCGGCCTCGACGTGAAGGCGCTGCTGGAGACGGCCCGGATCATGGTCCGTTCCTGCGGGCCGGTGGTGCCGCCCGCGCAGAATCCGGGCGTGCTGCTCGGTGCCGCGATGGGCGTTGCGGGTCTTGCCGGACGCGACAAGGTCACGATCATCGCCTCGCCGGGAATCGACAGCTTCGGCGCCTGGGCCGAGCAGCTCATCGCCGAGTCGACCGGCAAGCAGGGCAAGGGCCTCGTGCCGGTGGACGGCGAGCCGGCGAGCGTCCCGGCGGTCTATGGCCGCGACCGGTTCTTCATCTACCTGCGCCTCGACGGTCAGGCTCAGGAGGCACAGGACGAGGCCCTGCGCGCCCTGGAGCGCGACGGCCACCCGATCGCCCGGATCACCCTCGATTCGATCGAGCAGCTGCCGCAGGAATTCTACCGCCTGGAGATGGCGACCGCGGTCGCCGGCGCGGTGCTCGGCATCAACCCGTTCGACCAGCCCGATGTCGAGGCCAGCAAGATCGAGACGAAGAAGCTGTTCTCGGAAGCGGAAGCGAACGGCGCCCTCCCCGCCGAGACGCCACTGTTCGAGGACGACGCCGTCGCCCTCTACGCCGACCGGGAGAATGCCGCTTCCCTGCCGCAGGCTACGCAGGGCCTGGAGGCTGCGCTCAAGGCGCAGCTCGCCCGCCTGAAGGACGGCGATTATCTCGGGCTGCTCGCCTACGTCCCGCGGGACGCGAAGGCCGCCGGCATCCTGCAGGAGGCCCGGCTCGCCGTGCGCGACGCCCGGAAGGTCGCGACCTGCCTGGAATTCGGGCCCCGGTTCCTGCACTCGACCGGGCAGGCCTACAAGGGCGGCCCGGATACCGGCGTGTTCCTGCAGATCACCTCGGCCCCCTCCGAGGACCTGCCGATCCCCGGCCGGGCGCTGGGCTTCAGCACCGTGGTGGCCGCGCAGGCGCGGGGCGACTTCGCGGTGCTGGCCGAGCGCGGCCGCCGGGCGCTGCGGGTCCACATCAAGGGCGATCTCGACGCCGGGCTGAAGCGCGTGGCGGCGGCATTGAAGGCGGCCGTGGCTTAGAGAGCGGATGGGTCTGGCCGCCCGTTCCCGGGCGCATGCAGCGTCAGCGAAATGCGACCCGGGGGCCGGCACAAGAGCGCGCGAAACGTCGTGACATCGAGACCCAGCGTCGAGTTCGAGCCGCTGCGCGGCGCTTTTCTCACGGGATCCGGGATTGCCGTTCACTACGTTACAGGTGTCCGGGAAAAGGGTGCGCCGCATACTTCAGTATTGGCGTAGCCGGCGAAGCACTTAAGCCCCGCCCCGCGGGGGCGATCGGTAAGGGATGGCAGCGATGCAACTCGGCATGATCGGCCTCGGCCGGATGGGCGGCAACATCGTCCGGCGCCTCCTGCGCGACGGGCACACGGCCGTGGTCTTCGACCAGAACCCGGCGGCGGTTGCCGCGCTGGTGGAAGCCGGCGCGGTCGGCGCGTCGAGCCTGGAGGATCTGGTCGCCAAGCTGGAGGTGCCGCGCACCGCCTGGGTGATGCTCCCGGCCGGCGCGATCACCGAGGAGGCGGTCAAGACCCTGGGCGGCCTGATGCAATCCGGCGACTGCATCATCGACGGCGGCAATTCCTTCTACGGCGACGACGTGCGCCGGGGGCTGGAGCTGAAGCAGAAGGGCCTGCACTACGTCGATGTCGGGACCTCGGGCGGCGTCTGGGGCCTGGAGCGCGGCTATTGCATGATGATCGGCGGCGACACCGAGACCGTCGACCGCCTCGACCCGATCTTCAAGACCCTGGCACCGGGCATCGGCGACATCCCCAAGACCCCCAACCGCGACGGCCGCGACCCGCGCGCCGAGCAGGGCTACATCCATGCCGGACCCACCGGGGCCGGCCATTTCGTCAAGATGGTCCATAACGGCATCGAGTACGGCTTGATGCAGGCCTATGCCGAGGGCTTCGACATCCTGAAGCACGCCAATTCGGATGCGCTTCCGCCGGAGCGGCGCTTCGACCTGAACATGGGCGACATCGCCGAGGTCTGGCGGCGCGGCAGCGTCGTCTCGTCCTGGCTGCTCGACCTGACCGCCCAGGCGCTGGCCGGCGACGAGAGCCTCCACGACTTCTCCGGTTACGTCGAGGATTCCGGCGAGGGCCGCTGGACGATCAACGCCGCCATCGAGGAGAGCGTCCCGGCGACCGTACTGTCCGCCGCCCTGTACCGCCGCTTCCGCTCCCGCGAGCACGAGAGCTACGCCGACAAGCTGCTCTCGGCCATGCGCAAGGGGTTCGGCGGCCACCAGGAGCCCAAGAAGTCCTGAAGCCGATAATCATCCCGAGGCGCCGATGAGCCTTCCCACCGGAACCCATGTCCTGCCCGATCCGCAGGCGGTCGCCCGCGAGGCGGCCGAGCGGCTGATCGTGGCCTGCGGCGAGACCGAATCCGAGCGGATCGCGATCTGCCTGTCCGGCGGCTCGACCCCGAAGCTGCTCTACGGCCTGCTTGCCGGCCCGGATTATGCCGCCCGGGTGCCGTGGGAGCGGATCCACTGGTTCTTCGGCGACGACCGGGTGGTCCCCTGGGACGATGAGCGCAGCAACGTCCGGATGGTCCGCGAGGCGTTCGGGCACGGTTCCAGGATCCCCGCGACCCACCTGCACTTCATTCCCTCCGACGCGGGCGCGGAGGCGGGAGGGCGAGCCTACGAGCAGACCCTGCTGGATTTCTACGGAGCCGACAGCCTCGATCCTTCCAGGCCGCTGTTCGACCTGGTGCTGCTCGGCCTCGGCGAGGACGGGCACACGGCCTCCCTGTTCCCGGGCAAGCCGGCCGTGGCCGAGCCCCACCGGCTGGTCGCCCCCGTGCCGGAAGCCGGTCTGGCGCCGTTCGTGCCGCGGATCAGCCTGACCCTGCCGGCGCTCGCCTCCTCGCGGCACGTGCTGTTCCTGGTCACGGGCGCCGGAAAGCGCGAGGCCCTGGCCCGGCTCGCCGCCGGGGAGGACCTGCCGGCCGGGCGGGTCACCAGCGTGGGCGACGTGGCCTGGCTGCTCGACGCGGCGGCGGCGCAGTAGGCGCGGATCCAGCGTTACCGTCTGGCAAGGTCGAGGCGCTAAAACGGCCTGCCTGCGACGCGACGCGGATCCCGCCGCCTGTCTGACCCGGGGGCATGCCACGAAGAGCCAGATGCGCGCGGGCACCGTCGTCCTCTACACCGACCAGCCCGACCGCCGCGGCGAACTCCTGCGCGTGCTCGGAGACATCGCCCCCTGCACGGTGCTGGACGCGGCCGCGATGCCGCCTGCCGGTCCCTGCCTCGCCCTGGTGGCGGATCTCGACCTACTTCAGCCCTCCCCGCTCGTCGGCCTGCGGACCCTAATCGCCGCCGCCCCGGCTCTCCCGCGGGTGTTCCTGATGCGCAGCATGGGGTCTCGCAGCCTTTCGGCGGCGCGCGGGCTCGGGGCGCGCCTCTGCCTCCCGGTGGATACGCCGGCCGAGACCGTGGCCGAGGCCCTGCTGGCGCAGTTGCCGCCAGTCCCGGAGGTGCCGCGGCCGGGCGGGCGCGTCGGGACGCCCCTCGTCGTCCAGGCCGCCGACAAGGCCGGCGCCGTCATCGCCAACCTGCTCGACGCGGCGCGCGCCTCCGGATCGGTCGATGCCGCCGTGGTCGACGACGGCCTCGAACCGATCCTCGGGGCGATCGGCCAGGGCGGCCTCACCGCCTGGCTCGACACGGTGCGCGCCTACGATGACGCGACCTATCAGCATTGCCTCCTGGTGGCCGGCCTCGCCGCCACCTTCGCGATCGACCTCGGTTTCTCCGATGCCGACCGCCAGCAGCTCGTGCGCGCCGCCCTCGTGCACGATGTCGGGAAGGCCAAGATCCCCCTGGAGATCCTGAACAAGGCCGGTCCCCTCGACGGGGCGGAGCGGGCCGTGATGCGCGAGCACGCAGCTCTGGGTCACCAGATCCTGGTTCAGGCCGGCGGCTTCGACGACGCGGTTCTGAAGGTGGTGCGCCACCACCACGAATTGCTCGACGGCTCGGGCTATCCGGACGGGCTCGCCGGGGACGCCATCGACGACATCGTCCGGCTGATCACCGTCTGCGACGTCTACGCCGCCCTGGTGGAGCGCCGTCCCTACCGGGCCCCGATGCCGGCCGCCGCGGCCATGGCGATCCTGCACGGCATGGACGGCAAGCTCGACCGGGCGCTGGTGCGTGCCTTCGAGCGCTCCGTCGCCGGATCCTGATGGACGCGGGCGGGTGCCGAAGCACGATCCGGCCCCTCTATCCAGCGCTCGCAACGACGGTGGGTGAGCTGCGCACGGACGGACCAAGAATCGCATGCGACGCGCGCTGGTCTCATTGCGCGACATCGGGCCGACCCGCGGTCTCACTGCGCCCCTTTCAGTAAGATTGGAATGACATTTTTGTCGTCCGCCTTTCCGCGCAATAGCATTGCTCACGCAGGCCATCCGAGCGCGGACTTCGCAACCCGTCTCCGGCCCCTCCGCGCTAGGCTCCACTCAGCCTGACGGAGGGCTTCGAAGGAGATCGCCATGACCCCGCTGACCCATCCGGCCGACATCGAGGCGATGATGGCGGATCTGTCGTTCTCGGCCGCGCGCTCGCCGGACGCCTACCTGGCTTCGGCCCGGACGACCCTGGTGCGGATCCTGGCGCGCCCGGACCTGCTCGACCGGACGCGGCTCGCCGCGCCGCCGGAGGGTTTGGGCCGCAACCTGCTGTTCGGGACGCGGGCGATCAGCGTCTGGGCCATGGTCTGGAGCCCAGGCGCCGTCACGCCGGTGCACGATCACCATTGTTCCTGCTGCTTCGGCCTGCTGAGCGGCAGCCTGCGGGAGACCTGGTATCGCCCGATCAGCGACAGCCACGCGGTCGCGACCCGCGATGCGGTCCGGGAGCCGGGCTACGTGGCCTGCATGATGCCCTCGGGGCCGAACCTGCACCGGATCGCCAACGACGGCCCGGAGCCGGCGATCTCGATCCACGTCTACGGCTACGATCACCGGGAGCGGGCGTCCTCGGTCCACCGCACCTACGCGGTCGCGGCGGGGTGACGGCGGGCGCCTATACGGCGCCCGGCTGAGGCGTTCGGATTTTGCTCCTTGGCCGGCGCATGGCAACCCGGTCGCCCGGGTCTCACGCGTGGTACCTCCTTGCGGCGGTTGCTTCCGGCGCAGGGCAGAAGTCCGCTACAGGAACGAAAGGCGACCCTCGACCGAGTCGTCACTCGGCTCGACGGTTCGCTCACTCCAGCAGCAGGACGCTAACATGAGCTTTCGCGTCGGCATCGTCGGGATCAGTGGTTTTGGCGGCGGCGAGGCGATGCGCCTGATCGCGGGTCACCCGTCCTTCGACCTCGTCTACGCTGCGGGCGAGGGTAGCGCCGGCAGCCGGTTGGCGGATCGCTTCCCCGGCGTGCCGGCCAAGCTGGCCGAGCTGGTGATCGAGAAGTGGGACCCCGGGGCCCTGCCCAAGCTCGACGTGCTGTTCGCGTCGCTGCCCACGGGCACCTCGGCCGAGGCGCTGGCGCGCGTCCCCAGGGACGTGAAGATCGTCGATATCGGTGGTGACCACCGCTACGTCGAGGGGTGGTCATACGGCCTGGCAGACGTCTGGCCGGCCCGGATCGTGGATCAGGCTCGCGTCGCCAACCCCGGCTGTTTCCCCGCAGCGACCCTGACCGCGCTGGCGCCCTTGCTGGCCGACAAGTTGATCGAGCCCGGCAACATCGTGATCGATGCCAAGACCGGTATCTCCGGCGCCGGCCGGGGCGGCGCCGACAGCCGGTTCGGATACGCGGAGAGCAACGAGAACCTGGTGCCCTACGGCCTGCTCAAGCACGTCCACATGCCCGAGATCGCCGCGACGATCGAGCGGCTGAGCGGCGGCAGCGCGGCCGGGCTGGTGTTCACACCGCACTTGGTTCCTATGACCCGCGGCGTCCTCGTCACAATCTACTGCCGTGGCCGCGCCACGACGGATCAGTGCCTGGACGCGGCGCGGCGCTTCTACGACGGACGTGCGTTCGTCCGCGTCACCGACAAGCCGCCGCAGACCAAATGGGCGACCGGCTCGAACCTCGCGTTCGTCAGCTATGCGGCAGATCCCGAGCGTAACTTGGTGATCGCGATGGGCGTCGTCGACAATCTGGGCAAGGGGGCTGCCGGTCAGGCCGTCCAGAATGCAAACCTCATCTGCGGCCTGCCGGAAACCGCAGGGCTGGATGGCGTTCCAGTCTGGCCGTGAGGCTTTTGCGCGTTCGCGTTGTCGATTCGGGACGGCCGGAAGTGCGTGACGCGCAGATCCCGGCCGGGATTTGCATCACGGCGCATCGGCGATGGGCCGGGACCGCGCGTCGCTCCGGATTGCGTCCCTGGTCGCGATGATGCCGAAGGCGCCTGCCCTACGCCCTGCTGAAAAGCTGCCTCACGCCATATACATCGTCGGCACGGCGGTCGTGTACTTCATCTCCTCCATGGCGATGGAGGAGGAGAGGTTCGAGAATTCGAGCTTGGCGATGAGGCGCTGGTAGACCGCGTCGTAGGTCTCGATGTCGGGCACGACGATGCGCAGCAGGTAGTCGATCTCACCGGTCAGGCGCCAGGCTTCGACGATCTCGGGGAAGCCGGCGACCACCCGGCGGAACGCGTCGGACCAGTCCGCGGCGTGGCGCGGCGCCTTCACGGCCACGAACACCGTGGTCGGGACGTTGACCTTGCGGCGGTCCACCAGGGCGACCCGGCCCCGGATCACGCCGGACGCCTCAAGCTTCTTGACTCGGCGCCAGCACGGGGCGGCGCTCACACCGACGCGCTCGGCCAACTCTGCGACCGGCAGCGTCGCGTCCTGCTGCAGGACGTCCAGGATTTTTCGGTCCACCGCGTCCATACGACCATCGCTCCCGCGCGGGGTCCGGGCTGCCGGGGCTACAGGAAGAAGTGCTTCGAGAGCTTCAGCCCCTGAGCCTGGTAGTTCGATCCGGCCCCGGCGCCGTAAAGCGTCCCGGGGATCGCCAGCATCCGCTCGTAGACGAGCCGGCCTACAATCTGGCCATCCTCCAGCAGGAACGGCACGTCCCGGGAGCGAACTTCCAGCACGGCGCGGGCACCCGCCCCGCCGGCTCCGGCATGGCCGAAGCCCGGGTCGAAGAACCCGGCGTAATGGACCCGGAACTCGCCGACCAGCGGATCGAACGGCACCATCTCGGCGGCGTGGTCGGGGGGGACCTGCACCGATTCCTTGGAGGCCAGGATGTAGAACTGGCCGGGATCGAGGATCAGGGCGCCCGAGCCGTCGGCCGGCAGCGGCTCCCAGAAATCCGCCGCCCTATGGCGGCCCGGGGCGTCGACGTCGACCAGCCCGGTATGGCGCTTGGCCCGGTAGCCGATCAATCCATCGAAGCCGGACAGGTCCACCGAGACCGCGACCCCGCCCTGGAAGGATGGGGCAGCGCAATCGACCAGCGGTGAGCGCAGGTGCAACTGGCCGAGTTCGGCCTCCGTCAGCCGCGGCGCCCCGCGGCGGAAGCGGATCTGCGACAGGCGCGATCCGGTCCGGACCAGCACCGGGAAGGTGCGCGGCGAAATCTCGGCGTAGAGCGGCCCGGTATAGCCGGGCTCGACCTGGTCGAACGCCTCGCCCCGGTCGGTGATCACTCTCGTGAACACGTCGATGCGGCCGGTCGAACTCTTAGGGTTCGCGGCCGCCGCGAGGTCGGCGGGGAGCGCCAAGCCCTCCTGCAGTTCCGCGATGTAGACGCAGCCCGTCTCCAGCACAGCGCCGGGGCGCAGGTCGATCCTGTGCAGCGACAGGCGCTCGACGCAGGCCTGGACCGTCCGGGTCGCGCCGGGCAGGAAGCTGGTGCGGACCCGGTAGGCCGTGGCCCCGAGGCGCAGGTCGAGGCTCGCCGGCTGGATCTGGTCCGGCGCGAAGGCCGCAGCGGCGCGGATCCCGCCCGCCTGCGCCAGCGCCGCGATCGCCTCGGCCGGCAGGATGCCGCCACGGGTCTCGACGTCCGGATCGGCGGCCTGCGAATCGGCGGCATCCTGGCCTGCGCCCGCGTTCATCGCGCCTCGACTCCTTCGCGCGCCTCCGGGTGGATCCGCGATCCCCAACGTTCTCCGCCCAGACTGGCTAATGCCGGCTTAATCCGGATGGTACGATACGCGCGGCGCCGGACTCGACCACCCTCGGACGAGGCTGCGGCATCATCCGCGCGAGGTAGTCCGCCGCAATTGACGCCGATTTCACTGGCCACTACCACCGCCAGTGAAGCGCGTTCAATTCGTCTTCATCGAATCGCACCGTTCGAAGAAGGGCCTAATAGGGCGATGTACAAGGCCGAGACGCGGGGAATTCGTGTGACCGTTCAGCCTCGCTTCGTCGAGGAGGAATCCTCGCCGAATGAGAGTCGTTATTTCTTCGCTTATACGGTCGAGATCGTGAACACCGGCAGCGAGCAGGTGCAGCTGCGCTCCCGGCACTGGCGCATCATCGACGGGCACGGGGCCTGCCAGGAAGTGCGGGGCACGGGCGTGGTCGGCAAGCAGCCGGTGCTAGAGCCCGGCGAGTCCTTCTGCTACACGAGCGGCTGCCCGCTCAACACGCCCGATGGCCTGATGGCCGGCAGCTACACCATGGCGACGGTGGCCGGCGAGAGCTTCGAGGCCGAGATTCCCGCCTTCTCCCTCGACAGCCCGCACGTCCGCCGCAGCCTGCATTGAGGTCCCGGCTCCGGGGCCTTGCTCCGGAGGGACCTATGCCTGGGATCGGCGAGCGGCTCAGCCCGCTCGACATGCTCGCCCGCCTCGTGTCGTTCGATACCGAGAGCGACAAGCCGAACCTCGCCCTAATCGATTCCGTCTGCACCTATCTCGACGGTTGGGGTGTCCCTTACCTGCGCCTGCCGAACGCAGGCGGGGACAAGGCGGCCCTGTACGCCACCATCGGCCCGATGGCCGATGGTGGCGTCGTGCTCTCCGGCCATACCGACGTGGTCCCAGTGGCGGGTCAGGCCTGGACCAGCGACCCGTTCACCTTGCGCGTCGCCGACGGCCGGGCCTACGGGCGCGGCGCGGTCGACATGAAGGCCTTCGACGCCCTGGCGCTGGCTCTGGTGCCCGACATGCTGGCAGCCAACCTTACGCGGCCCATCCACATCCTGCTCTCTTACGACGAAGAGACCACCTGCCTAGGCTCGATGGACGCGATCACCCGGTTCGGCGTCGACCTGCCGCGACCGGGCGCGGTGATCGTCGGCGAGCCGACCGGCATGGAGGTCGCGGACGCGCACAAGAGCATCGTCACCTGCCTGACCACCGTACACGGGCACGAGGCCCATTCGGCCCGGCCGGCGCTGGGGGCGAACGCGGTGGCGGCGGCCTGCGACCTGGTCGCCGGCCTGAACCGGATCGCCGACCTGATGATCGAGCGCGGCGACGCCTCCGGGCGCTTCGATCCGGCCGCCACCACGGTCCATGTCGGGACGATCCACGGTGGCACGGCGCGCAACATCCTGGCCAAGGAATGCCGCTTCCTCTGGGAATACCGCGGGCTGCCGGACCTCGACCCGGGCGAGGTCCCGCGCCTGTTCGCCGAGGTGGTCGAGCGGGTGACGCGCGAGCGCCTGAACCGCTACGGTGAGTACGGGCGAATCGAGACGCTCGAGGAGGTCGACATCCCGGGGCTCGCACCAGATCCAGGCTCCGAGGCCGAACGGCTGTGCCTGAGGCTCGCGGGGCGCAACCGCACCATTGCGGTGCCCTACGCCACGGAGGCCGGGCGCTTCCAGCAGGCCGGGATCCCGACCGTCGTGTGCGGGCCCGGCGACATCGCCCAGGCCCACCAACCCGACGAGTTCATCACCCTCGACGCGCTCGGCAAGGGCGAGCGGTTCCTGAGGGCCCTGATCGAGGCTTGTGCGTCATGAACGCGCTCATCGGCATCACCATCAAGCTGCGCCCGCTGGAACGCGAGGACCTGCGCTTCGTCCACCAGCTGAACAACAACGACAGCATCATGCGCTACTGGTTCGAGGAGGCCTACGAGTCCTTCGCCGAACTGCAGCAGCTCTACGAGCGCAACATCCACAACCAGACCGAGCGCCGCTTCATCGTGGCCGATCCGAGCGGCGAGCCGGCGGGGCTGATCGAGCTCGTGGAGATCAACCACCTGCACCGGCGCTGCGAGTTCCAGATCGCGATCCACCCCAGCTTCCAGGGCCGGGGCTATGCCTGGCAGGCGACCCGGATCGCCATGGATTATGCGTTCAGCGTGCTCAACATTCACAAGCTGTATCTGCACGTGGACCGAGACAATGCCCGGGCGGTACGGATCTACGAGCGCTGCGGCTTCCATCCCGAGGGTGTGCTCAAGGACGAGTTCTTCGTGAACGGACGCTATCGCGACGCCGTGCGGATGTGCCTGTTCCAGCCGGATTACCTGAAGAACCGCGGCGGCGGCGACATCGCCGAGCCGGTGCTGAAAGTCTGATCCTAGGCATCCGGGAGAGGCCGAGAGGGCCCCTCCCGGACTTCGCTCAGTTGCGGCCGGCCCTCCCGGCACCCTGCGCTGCACCGCCCTGAGCGCTACCGGCCTTCATGCCGCCGCGCTCGGCGTTCCCCATCCGGCCACCGTCGTTGTTAGCCGGCCGCGCGCCACCCGGTTGGTCCCCGCGCTCCGATGCGCTGCGTATGCCGTCCTCCCGGCCGCCCCGCATGTCGCCGCTGCGTATGCCGTCGTCACGGCTTTGGCGATCGGCCGTCCGGTGGGTGTCGCGGCCCTCGGTGCCCACGGCATTGCGGGCGCCGTCGCGGCGGTCGGTGCGGACGCCGGCGCGGGTCTCGGTCCGGAAGCCGGCGTTGACCGTGCCGCCGCCGCTCAGGCGATGGTATTCGTCGGAGCCGTAGCGCACCCGCTGGCCGCGGATCGTCACGAACCGTTCCTCGCGCACCGCCACCAGGCGGCGATACTCGGGTGAGCCGTACACGACGCGTTGGCCCCGGATGGTCACGAAGCGTTCCCGCGGCCGGCTCTCGCGGACGCCGACGAGGCGGCGGTACTCGGGCGACCCATAGAGGACGCGCTGCCCGCGGATCACCACGTACCGGACCCGAGGGCTGCGGTTCCCGGTGACGATCAAGCGGCGGTACTCAGGCGAGCCGTAGACCACCCGACGACCGCCGATCACCACGAACCGGCCTTCGCGGCGGACACCACCTTCGACGCGATCCGACCGGACATCCCTCCGGCGCCCCGTGCGGCTCTCGCCGCGCTCATTCCGGATCTCGGCCCGCTCGCCTCGCGCGCCATCCCGGTCGCCGCGCGCATCACGCTCGACGCGAGCGCCGCCACGCGCATCCGCTTCCGAGCCGGCTCGGCCGCGATCCTGGGCTACCTTGTCACCGGAGTCCCGATTGCCGTCCCGGCCCTGCCCGGCGCGGCCGGTCTCGGCGCCGGAACGTCCCGCGGCGGCTTGCGCGCCAGCCTGCGGCCCGGCCCGGCCGGCTGTTTCGGTGCCGCGATCGGCCCCGGCCGGCTGCTGCGCATAGGCCGAGGTGCTGATCAACAGCGCAGCCAACCCGATCGACAACGTTCGCATGGCGTCTCCTCCGATAGTGAAGCAGCCACGCAACGTCGAAGGTCCCGAAACGGTTCTATGCGAGGTACCTAAAAATCAGCGCAACGAATACTGAAGCATCTGCGTTTCGCGCGAAAAGCTTGGCTGTCGTGTGGCGCGAAGACCGGCGGATCGGCTTCTCGGGCTCGGCATCTACTGGTTTGATTGCTCACCGATCTCGGCCTCGACCTCCTGCGGGTCGAGGTCGTAGCGGCGGGAGCAGAATTCGCAGGTGATGACGATGCGCCCGTCATCCGCGACGATGTCGTGCCGCTCCTGCGGTGAGAACGAGCGGATCATGCCCATCACGCGCTCACGCGAGCAGCGGCAGGCCTCGTGCACCGGCTGACGGTCGAACACCCGCACGCCGCGCTCATGGAACAGCCGGTAGAGCAGGCGCTCGCTGGACACGCTCGGATCGACCAGCTCGTGGTCCTCCACGGTGCCGACGAGCGACCGCGCCTCGACCCAGGCATCGTCTTCGACCGCCTGCCCGGACAGGTGCGTGTGCCCCTCCGGGATGTCGCCCGGCGGCAGGTCGGCCAGACGGGCCCGGTCGATCGATTGCGGCAGGAACTGCACGATCAGGCCGCCGGCGCGCCACCGGCCGGCACCCTCCTCCACGGCCTCGGCGACCGCGAGGCGCACCTGCGTGGGGATCTGCTCCGACTGGCGGAAATACTGGTGCGCGGCCTCCTCCAGGCTCTGGCCCTCAAGGGCGACGACGCCCTGGTAGCGGCTGGACGCGGAGCCCTGGTCGATGGTCATGGCGAGGTGGCCCGCACCGATCAGGTCGGCATCCTTCAGCGGGCGCTCGCCCAGGGCGGTGACCCGGTCGGCGTCGAACCGCGCGGTGGCGCGCAGGCGATCGGGCGCCTCGAAGTCGACCACGATCATCGCCACCGGGCCGTCGGTCTTGGTCTGGAGCTGGAAGCGGCCCTCGAACTTGAGCGACGAGCCCAGCAGCACGGTCAGCGCGGCGGCCTCGCCCAGGAGCCGGGCGACGGCATCCGGGTAGCCGTGACGGCGCAGGATCGTATCCACCGCCGGGCCGAGCCGAACCAGCCGTCCGCGTACGTCGAGGGCTTCCACGGCAAAGGGCAGCACGGCATCGTCCGCGCCGTCGTGGCCGTTGCCGACCGCCTGCGCCTGGGATTGCGACTCTGTTCCTGAGGTCATGCCCGCTCCGATCGATCCATTCGGCGCCCGCGACGGCCGCTCCGACAGGCCGGGGCGCGGATCCCGCTCCCGCAGGGAGGGGAATGGCGTGAGGAAGAGGACTCGTCCGGAGCGATCTGTTCCCTCACCCCGCCCGCGCCGGCACGGGAGAGGGGGCGCATCGCGCCACATCCGTCGCCGGGATGCTGCCGTCCGGCAGCCGTGATGGGGAGGCGAGCCGCGAAAGCCGCCCGCTCACCCGTATATGGGGCGGCATTCCGAAATTCGCGACCGCCCTGCCCCGGAAATCGGGACCGGTGCGGTGTGCGAGCCTGAGGTCAGGGCGTCTCCGCACCCAGGCACCAGGCCAGGATCCCCTTCTGCGCGTGCAGGCGGTTCTCGGCCTCGTCGAACACCACGGAGCGCGGCCCGTCCATGATCTCGGCCGTCACCTCCTCGCCGCGGTGGGCCGGCAGGCAGTGCATGAAGATCGCGTCCGGGTTGGCGGCGGCCATCAGCTTGGCGTTCACCTGGTAGGGGTTCAGCAGGTTGTGACGGTGACCCTCGTCGTCGTCGCCCATCGAGACCCAGCAATCCGTCACCACGGCGTCGGCACCGGCCACGGCCGCGAAGGCATCGGTGCCAACATTGACCGTGGCACCCTCGCGCTTCGCCCAGGCGATCAGGCCGGGCGGGGGCGCGAGTTCCGGCGGGCTCGCGATGTTGAGCGTGAAGTCGAGCCGCGCGGCCGCGTGGACCCAACTCGCCAGGACGTTGTTCGAATCGCCAGACCACGCCACCGTACGGCCCTTGATCGGCCCGCGATGCTCCTCGAAGGTCATCACGTCGGCCATGATCTGGCAGGGATGCGAGACCTTGGTCAGGGCATTGATCACCGGCACGGTGGCGTGCTCGGCCAGTTCGAGCATCTGGCCGTGGTCGAGGATGCGGATCATGATCGCGTCGACGAAGCGCGACAGCACCTGGGCGGTGTCACCGATGGTCTCGCCCCGGCCGAGCTGCATCTCGGAGCCGGTGAGCATCAGGGTCTCGCCGCCGAGCTCGCGCATCGCCACGTCGAACGAGACGCGCGTCCGGGTCGAGGGCCGGTCGAACACCATCGCGAGGGTCTTTCCGACCAAGGGGCGCTCGGCGGCGCGCTCACCCTTGCGGCGGCGCGCCTTGATGGCCGCACTCGTATCGAGCACCCCGCGCAGCTGCGCTCCGGAGAAGTCCTTGAGGTCGAGGAAGTGGCGGGGGCCGGCACCGTTCGGGTGCGGGACTGGGGCACGCGCCCGGCCGTCAATCTGGGCTTTCATCGCGTCACGTTCGCTAGAGCCTGCTCCACGATCACCTGATCATGAACGACACTCTATCTCCTGGTGAGGGGCATTCTCGTCACGCACGGCGGGATCGACCGTGCCCGAAAATGCTTCGCACCGCCCGGCACCGGAACGCGGCGCAGGGCGGTGATTCGTAGAAGCGGAATCGGCCTGCTATTCGGCCGCCCCGCGCAGGGCTTCGAAGGAGGAGGCGGCCTCGTCCAGCCGCCGGACCGCCTCGTCGATCTCGCTGTCGCCGACGATCAGCGGAGGCAGCAGGCGGACGATGTTGTCGCCCGCCGGGATCACCAGAAGGTGGGCCGACCGGGCGGCGGCGGCGAAATCGGTGTTCGGCACGCCGAGCTTGAGGCCGAGCATCAGGCCCTCGCCGCGGACCTCCTGGAACACGTGCGGGTGGCGGTCGCGTAGGGAGGCCAGCTTCTGCTTGAGCAGCAGCCCGGCATGGGCGACGCGTTCGAGGAACCCATCCGCCAGCACCACGTCGAGCACGGCGTTGCCCACCGCCATGGCAAGCGGGTTGCCGCCGAAGGTGGTGCCGTGGCTGCCGGCGGTCATGCCGCGGGCTGCCTCGCTTGTGGCGAGACAGGCGCCCATCGGGAAGCCGCCGCCGATGCCCTTGGCCACGCTCATGATGTCCGGGGTGATGCCAGACCATTCGTGCGCGAACAGCTTGCCGGTGCGCCCGACGCCGGTCTGGACCTCGTCCATGATCAGCAGCAGGCCGTGCGCGTCGCAGATCTCCCGCAGGCGGCGCAGGTCCGCATGCGGGATCACCCGCACGCCACCCTCGCCCTGGATCGGCTCGATCATCAGGGCGGCCGTCTCCGGGCCGATCACCGCCTCCAGAGCCGCGAAGTCGCCGGCCGGGACCTGGTCGAAGCCCTCGACCTTGGGGCCGAAGCCCTCGATGTATTTCTGCTGGCCCCCGGCCGCCAGCGTCGCAAGGGTCCGGCCGTGGAAGGCCCCCGCGAAGGTGACGATCCGGTAGCGCTCCGGATTGCCGCCGGCCGCGTGGTACTTCCGGGCGATCTTGATCGCCGCCTCGTTGGCCTCCGCCCCCGAGTTGCAGAAGAACGCCACGTCCGCGAAGGTCGCGTCCACGAGGCGCTGCCCGAAGCGCTCGCCGCCCGGGATCTCGAACAGGTTCGACGTATGCCAGATCCGGCCGGCCTGCTCGGTGAGCGCGCCGACGAGGTGCGGATGGGCATGGCCGAGGCCGTTGACCGCGATGCCGGCGCCGAAATCGAGATAGCGCTCCCCGGCCTCCGTCACGAGCCAGGCGCCCTCGCCGCGCTCGAAGGCGAGCGGCGCGCGGACGTAGGTCGGCAGAAGGGCTGACGTCACGGATCCCGTCTCCGTCTCTCAAGGCACCGGAGCAAGCATTGTGCCGGCCCCAAATGAAAGTGCCGCCTCGTCATGGGCGGCACGCGCGCGATTACTATGAAACGACCGCCTCCTGTCAACGTTGGGACGTCGGTCAAGGGTGCGCGGCAGCTCTGCGCGATGCTTGCGCGGATCGGATTTCAGCGGTGTGACACCGGACGAGCGCGTCGCTCCGGATCCTGGAAACGGCACGCCGCGCTCGCTTCTTGGGTCGCATCCTCTTTTTTCCGAAAGCCGGCGGCCACCTTTCGGGACGATGCCCCGGTCCCCTTGCGCGGCGGGGGGCGGGCATGCTCCTGCTCCCGCCGAGCCGAGTCAGCATGGGAGATTCTGATGAGCACGATCAAGGACCGTCTGGAGAGCCTGGGCCTCACCCTGCCGAAGGCGGCGGCGCCGGTGGCCAACTACGTGCCCTTCGTGCGCACCGGCAACCTCGTGGTGATCTCCGGCCAGGTCTGCTTCGGCGCGGACGGGACAATCGCCCCCGAGCACAAGGGCAAGGTCGGCGGCAACGTCTCGGCCGAGGCCGGCAAGGCGGCGGCCCGGCTCTGCGCCCTCAACGTCCTGGCCCAGCTCGAAGCCGCGGTGGGCGACCTCGACCGGGCCCTGGAGCAATGCGTGCGGCTGGGCGGCTTTATCAATGCGGCCCCGGGCTTCTCCGCGGTGGCTGGGGTGATGAACGGCGCCTCCGACCTGATGGTCGAGTTGCTGGGCGATCGCGGGCGCCATGCCCGCTCGACGGTCGGCGTCGCCGAACTGCCCCTCGACGCCGCGGTCGAGGTCGAGGCCATCTTCGAGGTCCGGTGAGCGTGGCCGCACCAGACTGGCTCACCGCGCGGCCGATCGCCCATCGCGGGCTGCACGACCGGGCGGCGGGCCGGCCGGAGAACACCCTGGCTGCCGCCCGTGCGGCGGTGGCGGGGGGCTTTGCCATCGAATGCGACGTTCAACTGAGTGCCGACGGCGAGGCGATGGTGTTCCACGACGCGGCGCTGGGCCGGCTGACCGGGGCGAGCGAGGCGGTCGGGACCAAGTCCGCCGCCGAACTCGGGGCCCTCGCAGTCGGCGGGACCGCCGAGACGATCCCGACCCTGTCGGCCTTCCTGGCGGCGGTGGCCGGGGCCGTGCCGGTCGTGATCGAGGTCAAGTCCCGCTATGACGGCGACCTGCGCTTGGTGACCCGCGCGGCCGAGATCGCCGCCGCCTCGGGCGGCCCCGTGGCGATGAAGTCCTTCGACCCGCAGTTGGTGGCCGCCTTGCGGGATCTCTGCCCGCCCGCGATTCCCCGGGGGATCGTGGCGGAGACCACCCAGGACGACCCGGCCTATGCCGGCATGCCCTGGGCGACACGCCGGGCCCTGTCCAACCTGCTGCATTTTTCGGACTCGCGGCCGGACTTCCTGTCGTGGCGGGTCGACGACCTGCCCTGCGCGCCGACCTACCTGTGCCGCCTCCTCGGCCGCATCCCGGTGATGGCCTGGACGGTGCGGAATGAGGACCAGCGCGCCCGCGCGGGCGCGCACGCGGACCAGATGGTGTTCGAGGGCTTCGTTCCGTGATCGATGCGGGCGGTTCGGTTTTGCCGCCCGACGGTGTGACGCCGTCGTCCATCTGACAAGTCCGTCGGGCAGCCGCGCGCATCCGCCCGCTTGCCCGGCTGTCCGCCCCGGCTAGATTGGACGCATGAAGCAAGCACCCGGGCCGGCGCCGGAGACCTCCTCACTCACCGTGCGGGCGATGACCGGCTTGAAGGAGATCGGCGCGGCGGCCTGGGATGCCTGCGCGTTCTCCCCCGAGACCCTGGCGGCGGGCGACGAGACCTACAACCCGTTCGTCTCGCACGCCTTCCTGTCGGCGCTGGAAGACTCTGGCTGCGTCGCGCGCAAGACCGGCTGGCTGCCGCTCCACGTGGCGGTGGAGCGCGAAGGCACGCTGCTCGGGGTGGCACCCTGCTATCTGAAGTCGCACAGCCAGGGCGAGTACGTGTTCGATCACGGCTGGGCCGACGCCTACGAGCGGGTCGGTGGCGCCTATTATCCGAAGCTGCAGGTCAGCGTGCCGTTCACCCCCGTGAGCGGCCCGCGCTTCCTGATCGCCCCGGGGGCCGATCCGGACGAGGCGACCCCCGGCCTGGTCGCGGGCCTGCGGGCGCTCCGGGCCGAGACCAAGGCGTCGTCGATCCACGTCACCTTCATGCGCGAGGCCGAGTGGGAGCGGGCCGGGGCCGCGGGCTTCCTGCAGCGCACCGACCAGCAGTTCCACTGGGAGAATGCCGGCTACGCGAGCTTCGATGATTTCCTGAACGCCCTCGCGTCCCGAAAAAGAAAAACCATCCGCAAGGAGCGGCGCGACGCGCTGGCCCCCGGGATCACGGTCGAGCACCTGACCGGCGCCGACATCACCGAGGCCCATTGGGACGCGTTCTACGGTTTCTACATGGACACCGGCGCGCGCAAATGGGGGCGCCCCTACCTCAACCGCCGGTTCTTCTCGCTCCTGTCCGAGCGCATGGCCAACCGGGTGCTGCTGATCATGGCCCGCCGCGGTGGCGCTTACATCGCCGGGGCGATCAACCTGATCGGCGACACGGCGCTCTACGGGCGCAACTGGGGCTGCATCGAGGACCACCCGTTCCTGCATTTCGAGATCTGCTATTATCAGGCGATCGATTTCGCGATCAGCCGCGGTCTGAAGCGGGTCGAGGCCGGGGCGCAAGGGGAGCACAAGCTGGCCCGCGGCTACAGGCCGGTGCTGATGCACTCCGCCCACGACATCGCCGACCCGGCCTTCCGCCGGGCGGTGGCCGATTATTTGCAGCGGGAGCGGGCCCACGTCGCCGAGGCGGTGGACGTCCTCGACACGCTCACGCCGTTCCGGCGCACCGACGCGGACGCCGTCGGCGACGCTGCGGCCCGGTCCACGCCTTCGTCCCCCGAGAGCCCGAGCACATGAGCCCGATCGACCACATCAAGACCTATGCCGACGAGCTGACGGCCCTGCGCCGCGACCTGCACGCCCACCCGGAACTCGGCTTCGAGGAGGTGCGCACCGCCGGCATCGTCGCCGACCTGCTGGAGCAGTACGGCTGCGAGGTGCATCGCGGCGTCGGCGGCACCGGCGTGGTCGGGCTCCTGAAGGGCCGCACCGACAACGGTCGTCGGATCGGCCTGCGTGCCGACATGGATGCCCTACCGATCGAGGAGGAGACCAACCTCCCCTATCGCTCGACCTACCCGGGCAAGATGCACGCCTGCGGCCATGACGGCCACACCACGATGCTGGTCGGCGCGGCGCGCTACCTCGCCGAGACCCGCGACTTCGACGGCACGGCCGTGTTCGTGTTCCAGCCCGCCGAGGAGGGCCGCGGCGGCGCCCGGGCGATGCTGAAGGACGGTCTGTTCGAGCGCTTCCCGTGCGACGAGATCTACGGCCTGCACAACCAGCCGGGCGGCGGCCACGGGCGGATCAAGCTGCGCCCCGGGCCACTCATGGCGGCGGCCGACTTCTTCGACATCCACATCCGTGGCCGGGGCGCCCACGCCGCCCATCCGCAAGGCGGCATCGATCCGATCGTGATCGCCACCGGGCTCGCACAGGCGCTTCAGTCGATCGTCTCGCGCAACGCCGACCCGCTGAAGTCGATCGTGCTGTCGATCACCCGGATCTCAGCCGGCTCGGCCTACAACGTCATCCCGGAGACGGCGCAGCTCGCCGGCACGATCCGCACCTTCGACCGGGAACTCCGGGCGCTCGCCGGAACCCGCATGCGCGAACTCGCCGCGGGCTTCGCCGCCGCGTACGGCGCCGAGATCAAGGTCGACATCCACGACATGTTCTCCGTTCTGGAGAACGCGCCCGAGCAGGCGGCCGCCGCCACCGCAGTGGCGACCGAACTCCTCGGGTCCGACAACGTCGAGGCGGATGCCGCCCCGAAGATGGGCAGCGAGGATTTCGCCGACATGGCCCAGGCGGTACCGGCCGCGTATGTCTGGCTTGGCTCGAACCCCGGTCCGGGCCTGCACAATGCCAGCTACAATTTCGACGACACGGTCATCCCGATCGGCAGCGCCTTCCTGGCCCGGATGGTCGAGAGCCGCACCGCCGCCTGAGGCGGCGCCTCAGCCCGCTGCGGTCGCGATCCGCGACCGCAGCGCGTCCAGCGCGCGAGCGAAGACTGCCGGCTCGTCGAGCGCCCGCGCCAGCACGATCGCCCCCTGGATCTGCGCGACGATCTCTTCCGCGAGCGCGACGCTCGCCGCCTCACCGTGCCCCGCACGCCGCAGGGCGTCGGCGAGGGCGGCGATCCAGCGGGCGAAGTAGCCCCGCACCGCCTCGGCGAACAGGTCGCGGTCGCTGCCGAGCGCGAGGACGCCGACGAGGCAGACCCGCTGACCCGACCGGAAATAGGTATGGACCGCCGTGAACATGTCCGAGATCGCGGTCTCGGGCCGGTCCGCCTCGCGCAGCGGCCGGTACAGATTGGCCTCGAACCACGCGTCGATCTCGGCGAGCACGCAGGCCGCCATCTCGGCCTTGCCGCCCGGGAACAGGTGATACAGGCTGCCCTTGCCCAGGCCGGTGGCCTTGCCGATCAGCGCCAGGCCGGCGCCCGCGTAGCCGCGCTCGCGAAACACCTCCGCGAGCACCGGCAGCGTTTCGGTCAGCATCGTCACCGGGTCTAGAGGCCGAGATCGCTCAGGCCCGGATGATCGTCGGGGCGCCGGCCGAGCGGCCAGTGGAACTTCCGGTCGGCGGCGGCGATCGCCAGATCGTTGATGCTGGCGAGCCGGCGGCGCATCAGCCCGTGCGCGTCGAACTCCCAGTTCTCGTTGCCGTAGGAGCGGAACCATTGCCCGGCCGCGTCGTGCCACTCGTAGGCGAAGCGCACGGCGATCCGGTCCCCGCCGCAGGTCCAGAGTTCCTTGATCAGCCGGTATTCGAGCTCGTGCGCCCACTTGCGCTGCAGGAACGCGACGATCGCCGCGCGCCCCGACAGGAATTCGTTCCGGTTCCGCCACACGCTCTCCTGCGTGTAGGCGAGCGACACCCGCTCGGGATCACGCCCGTTCCAGGCATCCTCGGCCATGCGGGCCTTCTGGGCGGCGGTCTCCGAAGTGAAGGGCGGCAAAGGCGGGCGGTCCGACATGGGCGTATCCTCGCAGTTTGTACCGATCGGTACAGATGTGGACGCACCGCGAGCCCGCGTCAACCGGAACGGCCGGCCTCGCGCATCTGTAGGGCTCGTCCGAAGGCGACGACGGAATCCGCGCCCTGGGCCCGATAGGCGGCCGGAGCCGTTCCGATGATCCGCCGAAACATCGCAGCGAAGGCGCTCGGCGTGTCGTATCCCAAAGCGGCCGCGGTCTCGGCGACCGATCCGCCCCCGACCAGCATCGGCAGTGCGGCCAGGACCCGGGCCTGCTGCCGCCAGACCGAGAACGGGACTGCCAGCTCGCGCTCCGCCAGCCGCGCCAGCGTTCGCGGCGAGGCCCCAGCAGCCCGGGCGAGTGCCGCCATGTTCCGCCGGTCGCCGGGATGGGCCAGGACCGCGTCGCAGACGCGCCGGAGCCGCGGGTCGTCCGGCATCGCCAAGCGGAGCGGGCAATGCGGGAGCGCGGCCACCTCGTCGAGCAGGACCTCGAACAAGCGCCCCCGCCGTCCGTCCCGATCGCCCGCCCCGGCGTCGCGGATCGCCCGCAGGATCAGCTCGCGCAGGAGCGGCGTCATCGCGAGGCCGGTCGGCGCGGCCGGCAACGCGGCCGGCACGGCATGGTCGGCGACGTAAAAGGTCCGGAGCGAAACGGCGCCGCGGGCGCGCATGGCGTGTTCGACGCCGGCCCCGACCCACAGCGCGCGCTGCGGCGGAACGAGCCACAGGCTGCCCGCCGCGCGGATCTCCATCACCCCGGCAATCGCGTAGATTAGCTGTGCGCGGGCGTGACAATGCGGGCCGACGATCCCGCCATCCGGGTAGTCGCGGCCGAGGCAGATCACTGTCGGGCCGCGGAAGGCAGGAGGACCGAACACGATCCGGTCGTCAGGCCGCCGGTTCCGCGCCGAGATGAGCCACGAGAAAATCGCGGGCGGCTCCACTGGTGCGGTCGAAGTGCCGGAGATAGGGGTCGAAATGGCCGCCCGGCACCATCATGAGGTTCTTGGGCGGCAGGGCACGCTGATAGGCCTCCAGGCACAGGTCGGTGGCCGTGAGAGCGTCGTCCTCGGCCACGATCATCAGCAGCGGCGTCGGGCTGATCCGGGTGATGTGCACGCCCGGCTCGTTCTCGCGGGATAGTTCGGCGCTGCGCAGCGTCACTGCGTTCCGCCAGGCCGGCGCGAAGGCTTGGGTGCCGGTGAAGAAGGCGTGGCCGTCCTGTCCCGGCATCGCACAGGGTTGGAGCGGATCGTTCGACACCGCCGGCAGCATGGCCGGCTCCCCGCCGCGGAAGCGCGCGGCGCGGTCGGCCTCGAAGCGGCGCAACTGGGCCGGGACGAGATCGGACCGGGTCCGGCGCTGCGCCGAGAGCGAACCGCTGATCTGCGGCACCTGCGCGACGACGCATCGGACCCGGCGGTCGATCGCCGCGACCTCGATCACGTGGCCCCCGCTGAAGCTGGTGCCCCAGATCCCGATCCGGTCCGGATCGATCCACGGGATCGTCTGCGCGAAACTGATCGCATCCCGGTACCCGCGCTTCTGCACGGTCGGGTCGACCTCCTGGCGGGGCAGTCCGTCGCTGGCGCCGAAATGGGGGTGGTCGTAGACCAGGACGCCGAGGCCCGCCGCCGCAAAGATCTCCGCGTACCGATCGAGATACTGCTCCTTCACCGCCGAGAAGCCGTGGGCCATCACCACGGCCGCAACGGACGCTCCCGCCGGTGTTTCCGGCCGGTAGAGCCAGCCCCGCAAGGTCCGACCCTCCGAACCGAACTCGATATCGCTTCGCATCGGTCCCCCCCTCGTTCGCCGAGGCATCGTGCCGGACCATGCTTAGGTGGGCGCGGTGAATCCAGTCAAAGACGGCGCCGTTTCGGCCAGAGATCCGTGTCGCCCGGTGGCGTCGTCCACCATCGACAGCCAAGCCGATCGGTGCAACGCTGGCAATCAAAGCGCCGCGGAGCGCGGCCCGGAGGAACGGGTGATACGATCGGGGAGGCTCATGGCGCCGGACATTCAGGAATCGCGGGCCGCGCTCATTCTTCTAGCGGTCGTGGTCGGGGCTGTGCTGCTGTTCGGCGCGTTCACGCTGGTCACGCAGATCGGCTGAAGCTCGCCCGGGAACTACAACCGATGCGCGTCCATCGACATGGCGCGAAACCGGGGATGGTTCGTCGGTCGGCGGGAATAACCTCAATCCATCAGTAGAATGACCGGGAGAGCATTGAGGTTGCGGTGTTGAGTTAACCGCCTCTTAATTCCATCATGGGTTGTATGACTGCGAAGAATGCGTGCGAGGGGCACGCCGGTTTCGGAGATCGCCCATGGTTGTCGACGCGATCAAGCGCCCGCGCGGCCTGCCGGTGGATCTGTCGGCAGCCCTCGACGCGTCCGGCGTGATCGGCGCCTGGTCATGGTCGCCCCGGTCCGATCGCTGCACCTTGGATGCGGGCGCCGCCGACGTGCTCGCAGGCGATCCCGGCCTCGCAGGGCGTCCGATCCCGCTGGAGATCGCGAAGGCTTGCGTCCATCCCGAGGACCGGCCGGCGGTGGTGCGGCACTTCCAGGCGGTCCGCGAGCGCGGCGGCCTGTTCGTAGCCGAGTACCGCACGCTCTCGCCAACCGGCCAGGTCCGGTGGATCCTCGACCGCGGCCGGCTGCCGGCGGGCGCGTCGAGCCGGCGGACGGGGCACGGCATCATCATCGACGTGACCGACAGCCGGCTCGAGGACGAGCAGGCCGCCCCGTTGCCCGTCGAGCCGCTGGATGCGCTCTCGGTCGCCATCGACCGCGCCCTCGAATGCCGCGACGCGCTCGAAGGGGTCGCGGATACCGAGCTGCAATTGCTGATCGATATGTTGCTGCTGCGCCTCGGGCAAAGCATCGCCAAGACGCCCGCCGCCGCGGCCGGCCGGCGTGGGCATTGACGGATCGCAGAGGCTGGCTCCTCGGCGCCCTGGCACAGGATCGCGCGTGGAAGCGCGGACCGGATCGGCCTTCGGCGAGGATATCGGCCTTCAACACACCGATAGGGCCGGCTTCGAGGCGCCGCTCGCGAAGGCCGTGCGATCGCATGACTCGGGGGCGTACGGGCGGCTGAATGTCGACCCGGCTGAACGGGCGGTGCATCCGGAGCGGTGATTTGATTCGGCGACCCGGATACTGTTGTCTGGCCGTTGCCGGAGCGCCCTCAGTCTCCCCTCGATCGGACCTATATGCCGCCCTGCCCGCCGCCCGCATCCTGACGAGGCTGCCCCGATGGATCCCGGCGCGCGCGACACCGCTCGGCGGGGTGGTCTGTCCCGCTTCCTCGTTTTGTACGCTGCCCTCTACGGGGCCTACGGTTTCCTCTCGCCGATCCTGCCGGGTTTTCTTGCGGCGCGGGGGCTGGAGCCGGGGCAGATCGGCGCCCTCCTGGCCGCCGCCGGCGCCCTCCGGCTGGTAGTCGGCCCGCTGGCCGGCGCTTTCGCCGACCGGAGCCGAGGCGGCCGTCCCGTCCTGGCGGCGAGCGTCGCGCTCGCGGGTCTGGCCGTCCTCGCGCATTTGCCCGGCGTCGGTTTTTGGCAGCTCCTCGGGCCGGCCCTCCTGTACGCGGCCGGAACCGCCGCGCCCGCGCCGCTGGCCGACGCGCTAGCGCTCGCCGCCGCCCGGGGCGGGACCGTCTTCCAGTATGGCTGGGTCCGTGCCGCCGGCTCGGCGGGCTTCATCATCGCGACCGGCGCTGCCGGCTGGCTGATCGCCGCGTCCGGCTTGTGGGCCGCGCTGGTGGCGAGCGGGGGCCTGTTCATCGCCGCTTCGGGGGCGGCCCTGGCGCTGCCGATCCGCGAAGGCGCCAAGAAAGGCGCCATGCCATGGCACAACTTCGCCGATCTGCTGCGGCTGCCGCGCTTCCTGCGCGTGGTCTTCGCGGCTTCGCTGGTGGTCGGCGCCCACGCCATGCACGACGGTTTCGCCATGATCCTGTGGCGCGGCGCCGGGATCGGAGCCGGCACCGCCGGGCTGCTCTGGTCCGGATCGGTGGCGGCCGAGGTGCTGGTGTTCCTGCTCGTCGGCCCCTGGCTCCTGGCACGGATCGGGCTCCCGGCCGGAATCGCGGTTGCGGCGCTGGCCGGCGCCCTGCGCTGGGCGGCGCTCGCCTCGACGACCGCGATCCCCGTCCTTGCCGCCGCGGAACTCCTGCACGGGCTCAGCTTTGCCCTCCTGCATCTGGCCTGCCTCGGCCTGATCGAAGCCGCGACGCCCCCGGAACGCCGGGCCACCGCGCTGGCGCTCTACGGGACCCTCGGCCTCGGCCTGTCCGGCGTGCTGGCGACGCTGGCCTCCGGCGCGCTCTTCGGCGCGTTCGGGGCGCCGGCCTTCTGGGCGATGGCGGCCCTGAGCCTCGTCGCCCTGCCGCTGGTGCCGGGCCTGCGCGACGGCTGAAGCCGCGGGTTCTTTTCCCGGCCCTGTGGTACGGACCCGGAACGGACCCGCCCGATACACCCGCATGCCCTTTGTCGCCGAGATCCTGATCCCGCTGGCGCTCGAAGCGCCCTACAGCTACGCCGTGCCCGGCGGCCTCGACCTCGCGGTCGGCGACGTGGTGCAGGTGCCACTCGGGCCTCGCGAGATCGTGGGCGTCGTCTGGGGTCTGGCCGAGACGGCCGGCGGATCGAACCTGCGCCCCGTGACTGGCACCCTGCCCTACGCACCCCTCTCGGAGCCGCTGCGCAGCCTGGTCGATTGGATCGCCCGGTACACCCTCGCCCCGAAGGGCTCGGCGCTCGCCATGGTGCTGCGCCTGCCCGACGAGGCCGCCGCCGCCGAGACCGCCCGGGTCGCGGTGCGCCTCACCGACAAGCCGCCCTCACGGCCGACCGCGGCACGGGCTAAGGTCGTGGCGACGGCGGCCGACCGGGTGCTGCGCGGCAAGAGCGCGCTCGCCAAGGAGGCCGGGGTCTCGCTCTCGGTGATCGACGGCCTGATCGATGACGGCGTCCTGGAGACCATCGCGGTCGAGCCCGAGCCGGTCGCCCTGCCGCCCGATCCCGACTTTCCGCGCACGCCGCTTTCGCCCGCCCAGGCGGGGGCGGTGACGGAACTGGTCGAGCCGTTTCCGTGGCTGCAACCCGACGCAGAGGCGGCCGACAACCGGCCGATCCTGCTCGAGGGGGTCACCGGTTCGGGCAAGACCGAGGTCTATTTCGAGGCGGTCGCGGCCTGTATCCGAACTGGGCGGCAGGCGCTGATCCTGATGCCCGAGATCGCCCTGACGGCGCAGTTCCTCGACCGGTTCGCCCAACGCTTCGGGGTCCGGCCGGCGGCCTGGCATTCCGGCATCGGCGGCAAGCGCCGCGAGCGCCTGCGGGCCGCGGTGGCGGCCGGCGAGGCTCTGGTGGTTGTCGGCGCCCGCTCGGCGCTGTTCCTGCCGTTCGCCCGCCTCGGCCTGATCGTGGTCGATGAGGAGCACGAGGCCGCCTACAAGCAGGAGGACGGCGTCCACTACCACGCCCGCGACATGGCGGTGGTGCGCGGGCGCTTGGAGGGCTGTCCGGTGGTGCTGGCCTCGGCGACGCCGTCGATCGAGACCCGGGTGAACGCGGCGCGCGGGCGCTACCGCCACGTGCTGCTGCCGGAGCGGTTCGGCGGACGACGCCTGCCCGACATCGCCGCCATCGACATGCGCAAGGACCAGCCCGAGCGGGGCCGCTTCCTCAGCCCGCCGCTGGTCAACGCTGTTAAGCACACCCTGGAGCGCGGCGAGCAGGCGCTGCTGTTCCTCAACCGCCGGGGCTACGCGCCACTGACCCTGTGCCGGGCGTGCGGGCACCGCTACCAGTGCAAGAACTGCTCGACTTGGTTGGTGGAGCACCGGTTCCGGCGCGCCCTCGTCTGCCATCAGTGCGGCTACACCGAGCGGCGGCCTGAGGCCTGCACCGAGTGCGGTACCTTCGACAACCTGACGGCCTGCGGCCCGGGCGTCGAGCGGATCGCCGAAGAGGCCGCCGGGCTGTTCCCGGACCGGCGCATCGTCGTCCTGTCGAGCGACTTTCCCGGCGGTGCCGACCGGCTGCGCCAGGAGTTGGAGGCGGTGGCGGCCGGGGAATGCGACCTCGTCATCGGCACGCAGCTGGTGGCGAAGGGCCACAACTTCCCGAGCCTCACCCTGGTCGGGGTGCTGGACGCCGATATCGGCCTAACCTCGGGCGATCCCCGGGCGGCGGAGCGCACCTTCCAGCTGCTCCAACAGGTCACCGGCCGGGCCGGGCGCGGCGACAAGCCCGGGCGGGCGCTGGTCCAGACCTACCAGCCCGAGCACCCGGTGATCGCCTCGCTGCTGTCGGGGGATGCGGAGCGCTTCTATCAGGAGGAGATCCACGCCCGCGAGGCGGCGGGCCTGCCGCCGTTCGGGCGGCTCGCCGCGCTGATCGTCTCGGCCGCCGAGCGGGAGGTCGCCGAGGCGCACGGACAGGCGCTCGCCCGCGCCGCCGACCCGCCGGAGGGTGTGATGGTTCTGGGGCCCGCAGAGGCGCCGCTCGCCCTGGTCCGGGGCCGCTACCGCTTCCGGCTGCTGGTGAAGACCGAGCGCAACATCGACATGCAGACCTATCTGCGCGCCTGGATCGCCCGCGGCCCGAAGGTGCGCGGCAACGTCCGGGTCGCGATCGATGTCGACCCGCAGAGCTTTTTGTAAGACAGTGCGGCCACGGGCAGCGGACCCGCGGCCGGAACCCGGCGGCGGGACGCGTGCGGTTCCCGGAGGAGCGATCAGTGCTGAGCTATACCAAGACGCCGGACTCGAACGTCGCCGAGATCGTGGTCGACGGCAAGATCTCCGACGAGGAGATGAACGCCGCGATGAATGCCATGAAGGCGGACCTCGACAAGGGCGGCAAGATCAAGCTGCTCGAGGATATCCGCGCCTTCGAGGGCATGGAGCCGGCGGCCTTCTTCAAGGACCCGCGCTTCGGCATCTCGATGATGAAGAGCGTCAGCCACGTCGCCCTGGTGACGGATGCGCCCTGGCTGAAGGCGTTGGCCGAGACCTTCAACTTCGTCTCGCCGACCCAGATCAAGGTGTTTGAGCGCGCCCGCCTCGCCGAGGCGCGGACCTGGCTCGCCGGCGCCGCCTGACCGTCGTCAGTCGGCCTGCGCGGTGCGGTCGTTCCTGCGCCGCGCGGTCCAGCGGCCGGAGCACAGGGTGGCGACCTTCCAAGTGCCCGAGCCGGTGCCGGCCTGAAGCCGCCCGGTTCCAGTCCCGCTCGCCGTCCCGTTGGTGACGGCGAGCCCGACGCTGCCGTCGGCGCCGACATGGCCGCTCACCCGGGCCCCCGCCTCGCCCGAGACCAGCTGCACTTGGCCCCCGCGGATCGCCAGGGCGTAGGTGTAGCGGGCGCTGCACAGGCCGCTCTCGGTCACGAGTTCCACCGACCACGTCCCGTTGTTCGCGCCCTGTGCGGCATGGGCCGACGGCGATACGCCGGAGGACAGGCCGGCGGCGAGAGCCGCGGCGGCGACCAGCTTGATCATGCAGGTATCTCTTTCAGCAAAGCGCGTGCCGCCCGTCATGGCGCGCCGGGTCACACTCGTCGATGGAGGATGACACGATGCTGAATGAGAGAAGCGGCAAGAGTATGGCCGCACGTATTTTTGAGGTGAGATCAGGATCCGCGGGCGGATGGCGCAGGAATAGCCACGCTGCGTTTTGCGATTGCTTGGCGGTATTGGCGCAGCGGGCGGGCGTTCATGCGAACACCGTATCGTGAGCGATGCACATCCTGACTCGCGGCAATGGTCCGCCAGGTCAGCTCTCAGAGCTCAGATCGCTGATGGATGAAAGCCGTTGAGGCGCCCGCGTACCAACCTCCGGGGTTCCCGGTCGCACGCATCTCAGGATGCGGCGTGGGTCCCCCTCCCGTGCGGGAGAGGGACAGGGCGAGGGATGCGCCTTTTCCGGAAAGATTTCGTCTCTTACCCCAACCTTCTCGCGCACGGGATAAGGGGCACCCCGCGGCTGGCAGGAGCGCCTGTGCTTCAAGACCTGCTAGGCTGTAGTTCGAACAAGAAGCGAGAAGGAAACTGAGGCTCAAAGAGTAGCGCGGCCAAACCGATCCAGTTGCGTAATCCTGACCTCGGCCCTCAATCCGTCAGCGAGCGCGCCTCTTCCGGCAGCATGATCGGGATGCCGTCGCGGATCGGGTAGGCCAGCTTGGCCGAGCGGCTGATCAGCTCCTGGCGGGCGGAATCGTATTCGAGCGTGCCCTTGGTCAGCGGACAAACCAGGATCTCGAGGAGCTTGGGGTCCACGCGGGTCGCCTCGACGGTGGTTGTGAGGTCGTTGGTCATCGGTCGTGCGAGCCTATTGCATCGTCGGCTCGGGGCCGGAGCCGCGAACCAGTTCCATCTGCGTGACCGCGATCAGGATTTCCGCCCGGGTTTTCAGGTCGGGGGCCTCCAGCATCGCTTGCTTTTCGCGGACGCCGAACGGGCTCATCATGCAGAGGGCGTTGACCAGCGCCTCGTCCGGCGCTTCGTCGATCCCGTCCCAATCCACCTTCAGATCGTTCGATTCCACGAAGTCGCGCAACGCCTTGAGGACGCCGTCGCGGTCGACCTGTTCCTCGCCCGCCCGCGGCTCGAAGTCCACCGCGAAGTCTTCGTAGGAGACATGGCAGCGGCGGTAGGTGCTGGTGGAGGCCAGCTCGCTCTCGACCCGGAACCGGCTGATACCGGTCAGCGAGACGAGGTAACGGCCGTCGCCGGTCTCGGCGTATTGCGTGATCCGCCCGGCGCAGCCGACACGGTAGAGCTTGGGGTTCGCCGCCCCCGACCCTTCCGGATCGGGCTGGATCATCCCGATCACCCGATCCGTGCGCATCGCGTCGTCGATCATCGACAGGTAGCGCGGCTCGAAGATGTTCAGAGGCATCTGGCCGCGTGGCAGCAGCAGCGCGCCGGGTAGCGGAAAGACCGGGATGACGGCGGGGCAATCCGCCGGGCCCTTGTAGCTCGCATGGGTGCTCATGGCGCCTCCCGGATGGGCCTGATGCTGGGGCGGCATATCCGCCCCAGGGCGAGCCGTAATGTTACGAAAACAGGAGTGCCGAGAGCTTGCGCCGGCCCCGGATCGTGTCGGGATCCATCACGCCCCAGGCCTCGAAGAACTGCAGGAGCTGCTTGCGCGCCGCATCCTCGTTCCACTCCTTGTCGCGCTTGCGCAGCTCGATCAGGTGATCGACCGCCTGTCCACGCTCGCCCGCGGCGGCGAGACCCAGGGCGAGGTCGAACCGTGCCTGGTGGGCGTCCGGATTGGCCTCGACCTCCCGCTGCAGCCCCGCAAGGTCGCCGAGCGAGGCAGCCTGCTCGGCGAGTTCCAGGGCGGCACGGACGCCGGTGAGGGCCGGGTCGGCGGCCTTGGCCTCCGGGACCATCGCCAGCACGCGCTTGGCGTTCTCGATCTCGCCCGCGTCGAGCTGCATCTTCGCCAAGCCGGCGAGCGCCGCGACGTTGTCGGGCTGCTGCTCCAGGATTGCGGCGTAGATCTCGGAGGCGCCCGCGAGGTCGCCCTCCTCGATCAGGGCGGCGGCGTCTGCGAGCGCCAGCTCGACCGGATCCTGGGCTGGGCCCGCGACGCGGTCGATCAGCTCCTTGATCTGGCTCTCCGGCACCGCGCCCATGAAGCCATCGACGGGCTGGCCCTTCTGGAACACGATCACCGCCGGGATCGACTGGATTCCGAGCTGGCCCGCGATCGAGGGATGGTCGTCAATGTTCATCTTGACCAGGGCGACGGCGCCCTGAGCCGCCTTGACCACCTTCTCCAAGACGGGCGTGAGCTGCTTGCAGGGGCCGCACCACGGCGCCCAGAAATCGACCAGGACCGGCCGGTGCATCGACTCGGCGATGACGTCCTGCCGGAAGCCCGCGGTGGTCGTGTCCTTGATCAGGGCATCGGTGTCGCCGGCCAGGGCGGGGCCGCCGGCAAGGGTGTCATTCAGCATTGGCCTGGCTTCGGAACTTTTTTCGTGGAGCGCCTTAGATGGGGCTTCGAACGGGGTCTGACCAGCCCAAACTCACCGGGCAGGCGCCCCGGGTGTCCCCTTCTCCGCAGCTTTGGCGGCCGTCACGAAGGTTCCCGCGAAGGTGCGCCCGTCCGACGTGCTGGCCTCGCAGGTGATCGCGGTACGGCCCGGCTCCGGGGCGGAGAAGCGGCAGGCGCCGATCGCCAGCGTCGGCGTCCCGTCCTTGCCCACCATCACCAGGTTGATCGGCTGAAGCGGGTCGGTTTCCTCGGTCGCCTCCTGCTGGGCACCGTTGCCGCTGAAGCTGACGGTCTGGCCATCCTTGGCGGAGAAGTCGAAGCTCGTGCGGTTGCGGTTCACGGCGTTCATCAGCACGCCGCTGCAAGACGCGCTGAGATCCTGCCCGTTGACGATGAGCTTCTCGCACGACCCTTCGAGCCGGAGCGCGGCCTGCGCGTGCGCCGTACAGGGGAGGCCGAGGAGAGCGCAGAGCAATGCGAGGCGCAGTCGGTTTCTCATGGCGGGCAGGGTCTCCTCCGTTTGCCGTCGAACTAGGCGTTCGGAGCGGTCTGTCGAGGGAGGCGGGTCTGCCGGGCGTGATCGGTCTCCGTTCAAGCGAACCGAAGAGCACGATCGTTGGGCGTTGTAAGATCCAGTTCCGGACCGAGCGGTACGATCCTGGTCGGATTGATGCTCGGGTGGCTCTCGTAATAATGCCGTTTGATGTGCCTGAGATCGACCGTCGAGGCCACACCAGGAAGCGCGTAGATGTCGCGCAGATAGTTCGAGAGATTTGGATAATCCGCGATCCAGCGCCGGTTGCATTTGAAGTGCCCGACATAGACGGCATCGAACCGCACGAGCGTCGTGAACAAGCGGATATCGGCCTCGGTCAGCCTGGCGCCGCAAAGATAGCGGCCCCGATCGAGGCGCTCTTCCAGCGCGTCGAGTTCGGCGAACAGCGCCTCGAAGGCTGCCGCGTAGGCGTCCTGCGCGGTGGCGAAGCCGGCCTTGTAGACGCCGTTGTTGACCCGGTCGTAGACCCGCTCGTTGATCGCGTCGATCTCGGTGCGCAGGTCGTCGGGGTACAGGTCCGGCCCGGTTCCCCCGAACGCACCGTTGAGCATGCGCAGGATCTCGGCGGATTCGTTCGACACGATGGTGCCGCGCTCGCGGTCCCATAGCACCGGTACCGTGACGCGGCCGGTATAGGACCGATCCGCCGCCAAGTAGACTTCGTAGAGGCGGTTGGCGTGATGGATCGGATCCGGCGTCGCCCCCGGGGTGTCGCCGAACACCCAGCCCTCGGCGCCCATATGCGGATCCACCACCGAGACGGTGATCGCCTCCTCCAGGCCTTTGAGCGCGCGCCCGATCAGGGTGCGGTGGGCCCACGGGCACGCCAGCGAGACGTAGAGGTGGTAGCGCCCGGGCTCGCCCTTGAAGCCGCCCTCCCCTGAAGGACCAGGCGCGCCGTCGACGGTCACCCAATTGCGAAAGGACGAGGCCTTCCGCTCGAACCGACCTCCGGTCGAGGCGGTGTCGTACCACTGGTCGCGCCAGACGCCGTCGACGAGGAGGCCCATGGTGATGTCCCGGTTCAGATGGTCACCAGGGCGAGATGGGAGCCCGTGCGTCTGCGGAAAGGGGCAGGCGGCGTCCTCACGCCCGGTTCCGGTCTGCGCCCGAGCCTCGTGCAACGCAGGCTTGCGCACTTCCTTCTGTTGCAGCGCAACATAATCCGCCATTTTCCGGCCACCCGCCCGCTGCTGCGCAATCGCAGCGCTCATGGCCCGGCGGGAGACTGGATGGAGCTGAGAGATGTCGTTCGCGCTGGTGCCCGTCGCTGAGGCGGCCCTGTTCACCCTGGGGTGCCTGCTGATCCACACCCTTCGGCGGCATGCGGACGTGGTCACGGCGACGCTCGCCTGCGTTGCCACCCTGCTTGTGCTGATGATCGGGATCGCCTGCGCCCCCGAATCCTTCGTCAAGTATCAGGGGGCCAGCATCACCGAGTTCGCTAGACTGGATCCGGCGATCTACTGAGCTGCGGCGGCGCGCCCGGCGCCGTTCATCTGGGCGAGGCGCCCGCCGGTCCCGCGCTGGCCCGAGACCGCCACGTCGAAATCGTCCCGCGGGAGCCGCGCCAGGAATCGCTCGGCCAGTTCGAACAGCAGGATGTCGGGGCGCACGCGTTCGATGTAGCCCCAATCGAGGCTGGCCGACCAGACGAAGTGAACCTCGCGGAAGCTTTCGGCCAGCAGCCCGGTCAGCAGGAACGGGTCGAAATGTGCGCAGGAATCGCCGAACAGCACGAGGCGGCGTGGGTCGGCGTCCTCCGTCTCGTTCCGGAAGACGACGTGGGCGCCGACATGGGCTTCCCGGTCGCGCCCCTGCGCCTCGTAGGCGGCGAGCAGCGGGCCGATCTCGACCCGCTTGGCGTCGCGCAGCAGCATGAACCGCTCCAGCCGCTCCCGCGGACGTTCGCTGAGCTTCTCGCCGAGATCCATCACGGCTTCGGTGACGAGTTGCGGGCGCGCGCCGATATCGGCCGGCGGGATCGACCCGAGCGCGCGCATGATCTCGCGATAGGCCAGGAGGCAGCCCTGGATGGTCCAGTGCGTGTCGGTCCGGAGGTAGAGCGGAACCGGGCCGTCGCGCCCGGCCCGGAGGGGCGCCAGGAGATCGAGATAGGCCGGATGCCGGGCCAGGCGCCGAGCTAGGCGGCGGGTGGAAGCCTTGCCCGGGGCGTAGCGCAGCCCGTCGGTCTTGTCGTCGTAGACCGACAGCTTCTCCGGAACGATCACATGCAGGCAGCGGATCCCGAGGCGCTCCGCGCGCCGGGCCCGGGCTTCGATCAGTCGCGTCCAGCCGCGCAGCAGCAGCCAGTGCCGCAACCCGCCCCGGTAGCGGTCCAGGACGCGGTTGGTGCCGCCGATGAGGAACAGCCATCCGTCGCGGCCGACATGTACGCTCTCCCTGCCTGCAGCCATGGCGGTGCTTTAGAGCCGTTCCCGACCACCTTGCAATCGGGAACGGTGCCGGGCCGACGGCCCGACGAGCGCTTCGGCCGCACGCTGCCGGGGCGCCGAGGCCGGACCCGTCCGGGATCGCACGCGTTCGACCGACATGTCGTCCAGCGCCGCCCTGATGCCCGCCCCCTCGCCGGCCGAAAGCCGAGACTCGGCCCATACCCGTCCGGCCCGCCTCTGGCGTCCGCGCCGGGTGCTGGTGACCCCGGCCGCGCTGGATTTCGCGCATGGGCGTGCCATTGTGGCGCGGGCCGAGGCGATGGGGCTGCCGGTTGAGCGGCTCGCCGCAAACCGCCTCACCGGCCTACGCGACGCAGATCCGCGCCGGGCCTACACCGCCGCCAAGGCGACCCTCGCCATCACGGTAGCGCCGCCGACGAAGCTGCGGCTGCAGCCGATCCCGCCCTCGGCCGACTGGCGCTTCGACCTCGCGGAGGGCTGCCCGGCCCATTGCCAGTATTGCTACCTCGCCGGCTCGCTCCAGGGGCCGCCCGTGACCCGGGCCTACGCCAATCTCGATGCAATCCTGGACAACCTGGCGGCCTATGCCGGCCAGGGCGCCGTGACCTCCGCCTCAACGGAGCGCGCCCACGAAGGCACGACCTTCGAGGCGTCCTGCTACACGGATCCTCTGGGCATCGAGCATCTCACCGGCTCGCTCTCGGCGGCGATCCGGCATTTCGGTGCCTGGGACGCGCCGGTGCAGCTGCGCTTCACCACGAAATTCGCCGCCGTCGCCCCACTCCTCGACCTGCCGCACAACCGGCGCACGCGGATCCGCTTCTCGGTCAATGCCCGTCCCGCTTCCCGCTACGAGGGCGGCACCGACCCGCTCGACGCGCGGCTGGCCGCCATGGGCGCGATGGCCCGGGCCGGCTATCCAGTGGGCCTGACCATCGCGCCGATCATTCCGGTGCCCGATTGGGAGGCGGCCTATGCCGGACTGATCCGCGATGCCGCCGACGCGCTGGCCGGCATCCCTGATCTGGACCTGACCGCCGAACTCATCACCCACCGCTTCACGCCGATCTCGAAGGCGGTCCTGCGCGGCTGGTACCCGGGCTCGGACTTACCCCTCGACGAGGCCGACCGCGTGGAGAAGCGCACCAAGTTCGGCACCGTGAAGCACGTCTTCCCGAAGCCCCTGATGCAGGCGATGCGCGCGCATCTCACGGATCGCCTCGCCCGCGATCTACCGGCCGCGCGGGTGCTCTACTGGACCTGAGCCGGTTCGGGCTCCATGTCGCGTCTCATGCATGACGCGGCCCCCCTGATCCTGACGCTCGCCTTCGACGAGCCGACTTTCGCGCGATTCGACGGCGAGCGCCGACGCAACTTTCCGGAGGCCCTGAACTTCATTCCCGCTCATGCGACGCTGTTCCACCACCTGCCGGGGGACCGGGAGCGCGGCGTGATCGAGGCGGTGACGACGCTCGCCCGCACGGTTCCGGCCCCGGGAGTCGCCGTCACGGGTCTGCGCTTCACTGGCCGGGGCGTGGCCTACGTCCTCGAATCCGAGTCGTTGTCGCACTTCCGGGCGCGGCTGGCGAAGACGTTTGAGCCCTACCTCACCGCGCAGGACCGGCAGGGCTGGCGGCCGCACGTGACCGTGCAAAACAAGGTCACCCCCGACAAGGCCCGGGCGCTCCACGCCGACCTGGCGGCCGGCTTCGCGCCGTTCCACTTCACCGCGCCCGCGACGCGACTGTGGCGCTATCTCGGCGGTCCCTGGGAGCCCGTCGCCACGCTGGCCTTCGGGGAGAATGCCTGATGGTTCTCACGCTGACCGGCAGGGGAGCGCCATGAGGGCGCCGGGTGGCCTGCAGCGCAATCCGCTGACCGGACGTGCGATGTCGGTCTGGCTGCGCCTGCGACTGAACGAGGTCGGGCCCCTCGTGGCTCTGCTTGGGGTCAGCATCCTCGGCTACGGCTTCTTCTACCTCGCCCACGAGGTCGGCGAAGGTTCGACCGCGGCCCTGGACCGCAAGATCCTGCTGGCCCTGCGCAATCCCGCCGACCTATCCGATCCGATCGGGCCGCCCTGGCTCGAAGAGACGATGCGCGACATCACCGGGCTCGGCAGCGTCTTCACGGTGCTGTTCCTGACCTGCGCGGTGGCGGCCTACCTGGCGGTTTCCGGACGCCGGCGGATCAGCGTGTTCGTGCTCGCCGCGGTCGGCAGCGGTGAGCTGATCTCGACGGTGCTGAAGCTGTTCTACCAGCGGCCCCGGCCGGACCTTGTCCCGCACGGCATGGAGGTGTTCACGGCGAGCTTCCCGAGCGGCCACGCCACCATGTCGGCCATCGCGTACCTGACCCTGGCGACCCTGATCGCCCGGCTCGACCGCAATCGCAGCGCGAAGGCCCTGGTGCTCGGGCTCGGGGTCGGCCTGACGCTGCTGGTCGGGCTCAGCCGGATCTATCTCGGCGTGCACTGGCCGAGCGACGTCCTGGCCGGCTGGTGCATCGGCGCGGCCTGGGCATCGCTGTGCTGGTTCGTCGCCCTCCAGCTTCAGCGGCGGGGCGAGGTGGAGGCGCCCGATCCCCCGCCGCCCGCCTGACCGGGCGATTAAAGGAAACCGGAGGTTAAGGTGGGCCTCAGGGTGCCCTTGGGCCTGAATCGAGGTTGTCGGAACGACCGATAACCTGAGGACGGCGATCGTGATCGAGCGTCGCCAAACCGCCAGCCGCCGCGTCTGCCTGGGCGGACGCGTCCGGGTCGTCGCCTTCCTGCCAGACATCGACTGCATCGTGCGCGACGTTTCCCTCGGCGGTGCCAAGATCGGCATCCTGCCCGAGGTAAGGCTGCCGGATTGCTTCGACCTGTTCATCCCCTGCCGCAACGAGACCCGCCGCGCCTGGGTGGCGTGGCGGGCGGGCACGATGATCGGCCTCGGTTTCGAGGCGACGCGGGCGGCGTCCGAGCCGGAGGTCGTCGCCCGTCGTCTGGCCGACAGCGAGTCGGAGGTCGCGCGTCTGCGCGCCGCGCTGCTGTCTGGAAACGACCGGGCACCAGCCGGCGTTCACTGACGGGACAGCGTCGATCGCGGACGTTCGTGCCACGCGGCGGCGATTCGGTGTCGTGACCAGGATTCAGCGAAACGGCGAGGCTCATGGCGGACGACACCCGGCTCTCACGACGCACCCTCCTGGCCGCGGGAGGCGCCCTGGCTGGTGCCGGCCTCGGCAGCCCGGCCCAGGCGGCCCAGCCCGGCCCGGCGGTTCCGGCGGATACCGGGGCGGTTCAGGGCGGGCGCGTGATGTTCCCGAACTGGCGCGGCCCGGCCGATCGGCCGCCGGCACCGAGCCCGGCGCCGCAACCTCCGGGTCAGCGGGTCGGCTATTGCGTCGTCGGCCTCGGGCGTTTGAGCCTCGACGAGATCCTGCCGGCCTTCGGGGCTACCAAGCGCTCGCGGCTGGCCGCGGTGATGTCGGGCACCCCCGACAAGGCCAAGCTCGTGGCACGACAATACGGGCTGCCCGAGGATGCCGTCTACGGCTACGATGAGTGGGACCGGCTGAAGGCCAATGCCTCAATCCAGGCGGTCTACATCGTGACGCCCAACAGCGTGCACCGCGACAACGTCCTGGCCGCGGCGGCGGCCGGAAAGCAGGTGCTTTGCGAGAAGCCGATGGCGGTCGCGTCGCAGGAATGCCGCGACATGATCGCGGCCTGCAACCAAGCCAACGTCAAGCTGATGATCGCCTATCGCTGCCAGTACGAGCCGCACAACCGCGCGGTGATCAAGCTCGCCCGCTCAGGCGAGTTCGGGCGTCCCCGGATGATCCAGGCCTTCAACGGCCAGACCAGCGGGCTGCCCGAGCAGTGGCGGCTCAAGAAGGCGCTCGCGGGCGGCGGCTCGCTGCCAGATATCGGGCTCTACTGCCTCAACACCACCCGGGCGGTGCTCGGCGAGGAGCCCGACCTGATCCAGGCCCAGATCCACTCCCCGCCCGACGACCCAAAGTTCCGTGAGGTCGAGGAGACGGTGACCTTCACGATGCGCTTCCCGTCCGGGGTGATCGCGCAATGCACGTCGAGCTACGGCGTGTACGAGGCCCGCAGCCTGACTTTGCACACCGGCAGCGCCACGGTCGATCTGCAGAACGCCTTCGCGTACGAGGGCCAGCGCCTGTTCGTGTCCCACCGCGACGGCAAGAACGGCGCCCGCGACGAGAAGGTCTTGAGCCCCAAGAACCAGTTCGCCCTCGAGATCGACCACTTCTCCCGGTGCATCCAAGAGAATCTGCGGCCCCGCACCCCCGGCGAGGAGGGGCTGCAGGACCAGGTGCTGATGGAGGCGATCTACGAGGCCGCCCGCACCGGCGCGCCGGTGAAGGTCGGACCGCCCGCGGGGGCCGCCTCGGGCCTCGACGTGACCCGCGGGCCGGAGCCGGAGGAGGCGGGCTGAGCGCGTTCAGAACGGCAGCAGGATATCCACGATCTGCTGGCCGTAACGGGGCTGCTGCACGTCGGTGATCTGGCCGCGGCCGCCGTAGGCGATGCGGGCCTGGGCGATCTTGGTCGAGTCGATGGTGTTGTCGGACTCGATGTCCTCCGGCCGGACCACGCCGGCCACCACCATCTCGCGGACCTCGAAGTTGACGCGGATTTCCTGCTTGCCCTCGACCACCAGGTTGCCGTTGGGCAGCACCTGCGTGACCACCGCGGCGACGTTGGTGGTCACGGTCTCGGCCCGCTGGACCGAGCCGGCGCCGTCGTTGGCCGTGGCCGAGGTGGCGGCGAGCAGCGCGGTGCTGCCGACGCCGAAGGACTTGCCGACGGCGTTGTTCTCCAGCCCCAGGGCGTTCGGCAGGCCGAAGCTCTCGGTGTTGGCCCGGGACCGCTTGGTCTCGTTGTTGATGTTGGCCTTGTCGGTGACGTTGACCTTCACGGTCAGCAGGTCGCCGAGCCGGGCCGCGCGCTGATCCTTGAAGAACGCCCGGGAGCCGGTGCGCCAGAGCGAGTTCGGCGCGTAGGAGACCGGCTGCACGTCGGGCATCGGCATCCGGACCGGCTTGTAGCCCGGCTGGGTGGTCGGATCCTCGATCGCCGACAGCGCCGGGGTGGCGCCGACCTGGGACAGCCGGTCGGCGGTGTTGCAGGCCCCGAGGCCGGCAAACAGCACGGCGACGAGCGGGGTCAGGGCAAGGCGGCTGGTCATCGGGAAACTCGTTGACGCATCGGATAGGCGATCAGCGCAGGGACGCCGTCGCCTGGACTTGCGGGGCCGCGGCGGCCTGCTGAGCCGTGGGGGCGGGGCCGACCGAGACCCGGCCGGGGCCGATCACGGTGGCCTGGAGGACCTTCTTCGAGGCCACGTTCACGACGTTGACGACCGCGCCCATCCGACCGGCCTCGTTGGCGAGCCCCCGCATCGAAAGGCTGACGCTGGCGGTCTCGTACACGATGGTCACGCTCTCGCCCCGGGCGACCAGCTCCGGCAGGGCGGTGTCGGAGACCCGCAGTACCGTGCCGGCCGGGAGCGCGTGCTGGGCGACCTCACCCAGGACCGCCGCGGCGCCGGCCTGCGCGTCGGCCGCGACCATCTCGCGGGGGCGGCGCTCGACGACGAGGTCGCCGTCTCGCACCGGATCGCCCCGGTTGAGCGATCGGGTCAGCACCGCCACCTCGCGCAGTTCGACCACCACGCCCGAGACCCGGAGCGAAGCCTGCCGCTCGCCGAGGCTGACGAGCCCCGTGACCCGGCGGGAGCGCGGATCGTAGGTCAGGTCGAGGGCCGTGGCCTGTCCGGCGAGGTCGACCGGCGCCAGCAGGGTCGGGCCGTCGCCGTCGAAGCGGACGGCCACGCTGCGTGGATCGAGGCCGTAGCCCGTCTCCAGGGCGCGCTTGAGCGCGGCTTCCAGATCCGGCGGTCCCAAGCGTCGCGCGGCGCGCTGCACGGCGATCTGCATCCGGCCACCGGTCTCCAGGCCGGTGAGGCCCAGGGCGGCGGCGGCCTCGACGATGCGGCGGGTCTGGATCGTGCCGGTGGCGCCCAGCGCAGGCGAGCGGAACAACGGCCGCGCGGCGAGCGCGTCCGGCGCACCCTCGACGAGGTCGGACAGGGCGAGCACGTCGCCACGGGCGGTCACGTCGCCGCGCAGGCGCGGCTGCGCCTTCTGAGACTCGCTCTGCGGCGGTACGGTCTGGGCCATCGCCGGGATCGCCAGGGCGCCGATCGCCGCGAAGGTCAGGAAGGCGAGCGCCGCGCGCATCAGAACCGCGGCGCCGGGGAGCGCCACCCGCGGGCGGGCCCGGCGGACGATCGGGCTGAGGTCGCTCTCGTCCGTCGCCGTGCTGACGAGGGGCAGGTCGGCAAGATCGATCTGGGAGCCGGCATACATGATCGGAGACCTGAAGTGAGGGCAGGACGCGCGGTCAGCTGCGGAACATCTGCGAGGTGGTGGAGAGCATCTGGTCGGCGGCGGTCACGACCTTCGAGTTCATCTCGTAGGCGCGCTGCGCGGCGATCAGCGACGAGATCTCGGTGACGGCGTTCACATTCGCCTCTTCCAAATAACTCTGCTGAAGGTTACCGAACCCTTCCGCTCCCGGCAGGCCGCTGATCGCCGGCCCCGAGGCCGCCGTCTCGATGAACAGGTTGTCGCCGATCGATTCGAGGCCGACCTTGTTGACGAAGCGCGAGAGCTGGAACTGGCCCAGCGCCTGCGGCGCGGTCTGCCCGGGCAGCGTCGCCTGGACGGCGCCGGTGGCGCTGATCGTCACCGCGGTCGCAGTCTGCGGCACGGTGATCGCCGGATCGAGCAGGTAGCCGTCGCGGGTGACGAGCTGGCCGGTGGCCGACAGGTCGAACGAGCCGTCTCGGGAATAGGCGGTGCGGCCATCCGGCAGCGTCACCCGGAAGAAGCCCTCGCCGCGGACCGCGACGTCGTAATCCTTTTCGGTCGAGCTCAGCGTGCCCTGCGACATCACGCGGGCGGTCGAGGTCGTCTTCACGCCCGAGCCGAGGGCGAGGCCGGCGGGGAGCTGGGTGTTCTGCTCCGAGGTCGAGGAGCCGGCCCGGCGCAGGTTCTGGTAGAGCAGATCCTGGAAGTGCACCTGCTGGCGCTTGTAGCCGGTGGTCCGCAGGTTCGCGATGTTGTTCGAGATGACCTGGACGTTCAGTTCCTGGGCCGCCATGCCGGTGGCGGCTGAGTAGAGGGCGCGCATCGGTCGAGCCCCCCTTACGCGACGTCGGCGAGGCGGCGGATCGCCGTGCCCCGCAGGTCGTCGAGCCGGCTGATCATGCTCGACACCATGGCGTAGGAGCGGTTCACGTCCATCAGCCGGGTCATCTCGATCACCGGGCGCACGTTCGAACGCTCCAGCGCGCCGGATTCCAGGCGACCGTCGAGCCCGGCCGCGCGCGCCGGCTCGGGCGACGCGTAGAGGTTGCCGCCCTCGTTGGTGAGCCGCTGCGGGTTGGCGAAGGTGACGAGCTTGATTTTGCCGCGGATGCCGAGGTTGGTCGACACGGTGCCGTCGAGGCCGATCGTCAGCCCGGTCTCCTGCTGGTTGATGGTGATCGGCCCGCCGTCGCCGACGACCTTGTAGCCGTCGCTGGTCACCAGCGCGCCGGTCGGGTCGATCTCGAAGGCGCCGTTGCGGGTGTAGCGCTCGCCCTGCGGCGACTGCACCGCGATGAAGGCCGAGCCCTTCACGGCGACGTTGAGCGGGTTGCCGGTCTGCTCGATCGGCCCCTGCCCCAGGTCCAGGGTCGTGCCCTGGTCGATGACGTAGGAAAGGCGCCTATCGGGGCGGGCGAACGAATCCGCGCTCGCCACCGGCATCAGGTATTCCTGGAACCGCGTGCTCCGGCCCTTGAAGCCGGTGGTCGAGACGTTCGCCATGTTGTTGGAGATGACGTCCAGCTCGCGCTGAAGCGCCACTTGGCTCGACACGCCGACGAAGAGGGCATTCTGCATCGTGGACTCTGACACTCGCGTGCCGCGGTGGCGGCAACGATCCATTCAGCATCCGCTGTGCCAACGTCCGAAAAGACAAATTTGCTTGCAAGTGGAGCGATTTGCGCGAGGCGTCGGTAACCACCCGGATAGGTCGGGGCTGCGCCGCGGCAATCCTGGCCCGGCAGGATTTGCCCGCTTAACGACGCGTTAACCGTAATGCTCCGATATCCGGTCATACCCGGCACGCGGATATCCGCGAGAGAGTATTATTTCCCATGGCCAAGACGCCCAAAAAGGCCGCCGAAGAGGGCGAAGCCGGTGCCGACGCCGCGCCGAAGGGCAAGAAGAAGCTCATCATGATCGGGGCGGCCGCGTTGCTGGTCGTCGTCGGCGGCGGTGCCTTCATGATGATGGGTCATGGCGGCGGCGGTGAGGACAAGGAGGCTGCCGCGGGCGGCGGGCATGGTGGTGGTCACGGCGGCGGGCATGGTGACGCCGCCAAGGGCGTCGGCCCGGACGGCAAGAAGCCGATCGTGTTCGTCGAGATGCGCGAGATGCTGCTGAACCTCAGCCCCGACGCGCCGCAGGAGAAGGCCAAGTACGCCAAGCTGCGGCTCGCCCTGGAACTCAAGGATGCCGGGGTCGAGGACGAGGTGAAGCCCCTGATGCCGCGCATCGAGGACACCCTGCAGGTCTACATGCGCGAGCTGCGCGCGAGTGATCTCACCGGGTCGGTCGGGCTCTACCGGCTGCGCGAGGAGTTGCTGCGGCGCGTGAACGTCGCCGTCTATCCCGCCAAGGTCGAGGCGGTGCTGTTCAAGGACGTGATCGTCCAGTGACTCACCCGATGACCCTGGCGGTCACGGCGAACCAGGCCTTGAACGGACGCGCCTGATGGAACCCGAGGACGAACTTCCCGAAGACGATTGGTCGGCCGCCCTCCTGGAGCAGGGCGCCGAGGGCGGCGACACGTCGCTCGCCGAGGAATGGGGCGCGGCCCTCGCCGAGCAGGGCACCACGCGCAACGCTGGAGACGTCGCCGCCGAATGGGCGACGATGATCGAGGATGGGGAGAGCGACAACCTCCCCGAACTCGCCGGCAACGACCGGGTGCTGAACCAGGACGAGATCGACGGCGTCCTCGGCTTCTCCATGCGCGAGCTCTCGGCCTCAGGGGCCGGGGGCGTTCAGGCCATCGTCGATTCGGGCGTCGTCCAGTACGAACGCCTGCCGATGCTGGAGATCGTCTTCGACCGGATGATCCGGTTGCTGTCGACCTCGCTGCGCAATCTGTTCCAGGACAACGTCGAGGTGACGCTGGACAACATCACCTCGGTGCGCTTCGGCGACTATCTCAACGCGATCCCGCTCCCGACCCTGCTGGGCGTGTTCCGCGCCGAGCAATGGGAGAATTCCGGCCTCGTTACGGTCGATTCGAACCTCGCCTACGCGACCTTCGACCTGCTGCTCGGGGGCAAGCGCGGCGGCTCGTCGAGCCGTCTCGACGGACGGCCGTTCACGTCGATCGAGATGACGCTGGTGCGCCGCCTCGTGGAGATCGTGCTCGGCGACCTGGAGATGTCGTTTCAGCCGCTTTCGCCGGTGACCTTCGGCATCGACCGGATCGAGACCAACCCCCGCTTCGCCACCATCACCCGCCCCGGCAACGCCGCGATCCTGATCAGCCTGCGCCTCGACGTCGACGGGCGTGGCGGCATGCTGCAGATCCTGTTCCCCTACGCGACCATCGAGCCGATCCGGGAACTGCTGACCCAGAGCTTTATGGGCGAGAAGCTCGGCCGAGACCATGTTTGGGAGGGCCACCTCGCCACAGAGATCTGGCAGGCCGACGTCACGATGGAGGCGGTCCTCCATGAGATGATGCTGCCGCTCAAGCAGGTGATGCGCCTCAAGGTCGGCGACACCCTGATGTTCGACGCCAAGCCCTCCGACCTGATCGCGGTGCGGTGCGGCGACTGGGCCCTGACACAGGGGCGGATCGGCCAGGTCGACGGCAACATCGCTGTGCAGGTCACCCGACCCCTGCGCCGCTCGCGCACGACCATCCAGGCCTACGAGGCCTCGATGAACAGCCACACAGACGTCTAGCGTGCGATAGGTCCGGATCATGAGTCTCTTCGTCACGCTCGCCGCCGACATCCTGGTCGCCGTCCTCCTCGCGGCCACGATCGTCACCTGCCTGCGCCTGTCGCGCCGGATCAGCCAGCTCAAAGGTGACGAGGCGGCCTTGCGCCAGACCATCGGCGACCTGATGGTCGCCACCGGCACCGCCGAGCGCGCCATCGCGGGGCTGCGCTCGGCGATCGACGACGGCGACCGCACCCTGACCACACGGATCGAGGCCGCCACGGCCCGCTCCGCCGAACTGGCGGCGCAGGTGGAGGCCGGGGAGACCGTCGTGATGCGCATCGGCGCGATCGTCGCGCAGATGCGCGCCGCGCCGGTCCGGGCCGAGCCGCCGCCCGCCCCGCGGGCGGTCCCCGAGCCCGAGGTTCCCGTGACGCGCCGGTCCGAGCCCACAAGTCCCAACGGCGAGCGCCTCGGCGCCGCCGCCGCGGCCGCCCTGGCCATGAGCGAGCGCGCCCTCGCCCGCGTCCGGGCGCGCGCAGCATGACCGGCGTACCGGCCCCAAAGATCCCGCCGGCACCCAAGCCAATTCCGAAGGCGCCGCGCCCGGCCGCCACGGCCCTGCGTCGCTCGCGGCGGAAACCCGTGCGGCCGGTGCGGCTGCGCCTGATCGATGCCGTAGCGATCGCGGCCGCCGGCCTTCTGCTGCTCAAGCTGCTCACCCTGGCGCAGGTCGGCCTGCCCGGCGCCGGAACCCTGCCCGAATATGGCCGGGCGGTGGCCCGGGCACGCACCGGCTACGAGCCGCCTGATCCGGTTACCACCGGCTCGGTTGGCGCCAAGGAGGAGGCGGCCGCGGCACCCATCGAGAAGCCGCCGGAGATGCCCGCGCCCGAGCCAGCGAAGGCGGCATCCGGTTCCCCGACCGAACGCGCGCTGCTGGAAAAGCTCGGAGCCCGGCGTGACGCGCTGCGCCAAAAGAACGACGAGCTGGAACTGCGCGAGAAGATGCTCAACGATGCCGAGCGCAAGCTCGAGACCGGGCTGGGCGACCTCAAGCAGGCGGAGGAGAAGGTCGACGCGGCGGCTAAGGCCCGCGAGGATGCTGAGAAGCAGGGGCTCAAGAACATCGTCACGATGTATGAGACGATGAAGCCCAAGGACGCTGCCCGGGTGTTCGACCGCCTCGGCCACGACGTGCTGGTGCCGATCGTGTTGGCCATGAACCCGCGCAAGATGGCCGAGGTACTCTCGGCGATGCAGCCCGATACGGCCGAGCGCCTCACCGTCACTCTGGCAAACCGGGCGCGCGGGGTTGGTAGTGCGCAGGCGCAGGTCGGCGCGGCCCTCCCGGCGAACGAGTTGCCGGCGATCGATCCGGGGCCACCGCTGTCGCGATAGGCTCGCGAGGCCCATCGGTCTCAAGCCGATGCGGCAGCGCCTCCCGGGGGCCGCCTCGGTCCACGATGACGAATGGGGGCCGCCCGGTGTCCCGGTGTCGAAGGGCAGAGACAGGTCTTTCCTGGATGCCGGCACGGCGACAAATCCCCGAAGCAGACCCGGCTTTTTCGGCCTACAGCATCATCCGGCGGTTCGGGACCGATCTGAACCGGTCGCGACCGCATGAGATGCGCTGCGCCATGTCCTTGACATTATAGTAAAAACATTTAATTCGCTGCGCAAATTCATGTATCTGAGCCGGACGGTGATGACTTCCAAGGACTATCTCCTTTCCGGTGCGTCTAGCTTGGCCGGCAAGCTGTTCGACAATGTCTCCCTGCAGAAGATGTTATTCAACGCTCTCCGGCTCAACAGAAAGGAGGTGCGACGGTTCATATTAGATCGCGATGCGGCGTTCCTTGCGTATTGCCTGGCGCGGAGATCTCGGTCTAAATCGCAGATTTTGCAGGATCTATGGGTTTGCTTCGAGTTGGGCGAGAAGATCGGTGGCTACTTTGTAGAATTCGGAGCGACGAACGGCAGGAAGAACAGCAACACGTGGCTGCTCGAAAAAACACTGGGGTGGAAGGGGATTCTCGCGGAGCCGAATCCCATCTGGCATGCCGCGTTGGCGGCCGAGCGAGACGCCGCGATCGAGCACAGATGCGTTTCGTCCCGGTCGCACGAAACGGTCACCTTCATCGCGACCAACGACTCGGATCCCGAATTGAGCGGCATCGCCAGCTTCGCCGAGTCCGACCATTTCGCGGAAACGCGCAGTCGCGGGCAGCGCCTCGAGATCGAAACCATTTCCCTGGACGATCTGCTCGACGCCTACGCGGCGCCTCCTTGCATCGATTACCTGTCGATCGATACCGAGGGGAGCGAACTCGACATCCTGTCGGCTTACAGCTTCAGCCGCAAATTCAATGTCATGTCCGTCGAGAACAATCCGAAGAACGATGTCGCGATCGACACGCTTCTCGCGGCGAAGGGATATGTCCGGGTTTTCCGGCAGTTCTCTCAGTGGGATAGCTGGTACGTATCCGGTGAACTCAGGGCTGAAGGATCGGTGATCGTCGCAGCCCCGGATGCGTGATCGTCGTCCCTGATCGCGAACGGCGCAGCATATCCCGATCGATCACTGCCGGTCGTCCGGCTCGGTCGGGATACGCGTCACCGTGCTGTCGGTCGACGACCCTGCGAACGGGCATCAACTGGGCCGGTAGCGGTAGTGGCCGCAGAAATAGACGGGTCTGCCAGTCAGAAGCCTGTGCATCGTGGCCATGGTCCAAGCCACTGCGCCGCAGCGGCGCGTGATGTCGTCCGCCTCGACCAAAGCGAGGCCGGGCGCGATCTCCCCCACCGCCTCCGGCCGTGCCACCGCCCATAGAAACGACGCGCGAGTCTTGGCGATACTCGGGTTGCGCCGCGAATGCCGCACCACGACAGGGGACGCGAAGTCGGCGGCCAACTCGATCGAGGCTCTGTTGCGCCCCGCCCGCTCAACGAGCCCGCGTACAAGATCTTCGCCCAAGGCCGGCGCGAGATACATCGAGACACCTTCCGCCAGGACCAGAACTGGCCGTTCGGGAACCCAGTTGATGCCGTCCATCCAGGCAAGCGGCTCCGTCTCCATGACGGTGAGGGTCCGGACATTTGCGCGGCGGGCGATCAGGGTATCGCGGAGACGGACGACGTTTGCGAAGTCCGCGTCGATCCAGTCAAGCGTGGCGGGCAGCCGGATGCGCGCCGGACGGTCGTCAAGCCCCGAACCGATGCTGACGCACAAGCCCGATGGGTGGGACGTGATGAAGGTTTCGGTGATCCGGTCGAACCATTGGGCGCGGATCACCGAACCGCGCATGCTGCCCGTATCTCCGGCAAAGCGCGCGGGATCGAAACCCAGCGCGGCCCCGATCCGTGAGGCTTCGCTGTCCCTGAACTGAAGATCGGGATGGCGATCCTGTGCGATCATCCTGGCGGCCAGCGGAATCAGAAGCGTTTCTGGAACGATTCCTAAAGACTCGAGGCCGCGACTGTTCATAAAGGGCGCCGTCGTCACCTTTGCGAATGATCGAGATTGCCTCGCAGAAACGCCGCGCGCAACAGAAAACCTGTCCGTCGGAAAATCGTGCTGTGACGTTACTCTGACATCCGCCTGATCGCGGAGATTGCGTCCGCCAGATCGGGCCGCTTCTTCGGGTTCGGTTGCAGGCAGGCCTCTACAAGCGCCTGCAGCCTGTTCGGTACCGCGTTGCTGCGGTCCAGCAATTCGCTCATCAGGATCCCCACTGCCCGCACCTCGATCCGCTTCAACGCCGCACCGTCTTCGCCGGCAGGCAGCGCCGAGGCGGCGCCGAAATCGCTGAGCACGGCGCCGCCGGTCGCGGCATCCCACAGCGTGTTGTGAGCATAAACGTCGCCGTGAAGCAGGTTGCGCCCGTGCAGGTGGGCCACGGCGTCGGCCACTGCGCCGGCGATGCGCAGGGCATGCCCGGTGGCGAGCGTCAGAGCAGGGTCGTAGCAGTCGCGGCTACAACTCGCGAGGCTTGGCGGCCCGGCGAGAACGCGCCACTGCGATGGCAAGAGCCGGAGCAGCAAGCCCTGTGCGCCTTCGGGATGGTCGACGAGCCGACCGAGGGCACCCGTAAGTGCCGGATGAGTTCCGGCGGCGAGGCAGGCTTCCATCTCGCGCTCCGGCAGGCCGTCGCTGGTCATCGCGCCCTTGAACAGCTTCAGCGCCACCTCCTGCGGGCCGGACGGCCCACGCCAGACGGCCCGGTGGACCCGGCCCGAGGCCCCCTCCCCAAGCAAATCGCCGACCTCGAGCGCCGTCCACGGCACGGCCGCCGCCTGGGCAGGCTCCGTTGGCGGTTCGGCGGGATTGCCCGCGTAGGAGATCCAGGCGAGGCGCGGCAGGCGGGCCAGCCAGGGCGGCAGCGAGTCGAGCCGGTTGCAGGACAAGCGGATGAGTTCGAGGTTCTGCGCCTCCGCCAAGCTCTCGGGTAGATGCGCGATGCGGTTGCCCGACAGCATCAGCTTCTGCAGCAGCGGCCGCGCGCCCAGCGCATCCGGCAGCGTCTCGATCCGGTTGTCCGTGAGGGTGAGCCAGCGCAGGTCGCGCGGTAGCGCCTCCGCCGGCACCTCCCGGATGCCGCATCCGCGAAAGCCGAGCTGGCTCAGCGTCGGGCATTGGCCGAGGACTGGCGGCAGCCGCTCGAACGGATTGCCGGAGCAGAACAGCACCCTCAGACGCTGGAGGCGGCCGAGATCGCCCGGCAGGTCGGTGAGGCTGCCACGCCCGAGATCCAGCACTTCCAGGGTGTCTGCGAGGCCGAACACCTCCTGGGGGAATTCAACGAGTCCGTCCGGCAGCCGCAGTTCCCGGGCGCCCGCGAGCTCGCCGCGCCGCAGGGCCGCGAGGGTTTCGGTCCGATCCAAGATGTCAGCCCCGCTTGAAGAAGGCGTCGGCCGCGCCCTGGGCCGCCTGCTTGGCCGCCCGGGCAGCCTCGATCCGGGCGATCTCCTCTTGCAGCAGCGCGACGCGCGCATCGAGGTCGGAGAGCGACAGCGTGTCGAGGGGCTGCCCGATCTCGTGGGCGATGGCCTTGCGCGGCCGGTCGTCGTCGTCTCGCATGTCTCGGCTTCCTACAGGAACGATCGGCCGGCGCCGTCCCAGGCCAGGCCGAGATGGGCCGCGAGGGTGGCGCCGATGTCGGCGAAGGTGTCCCGCCGGCCGATCGATCGGGACGCGATGCCGGGCCCGAAAGCCAGGACCGGCACCTGCTCTCGCGTATGGTCGGTCCCCGGCCAAGTCGGATCGTTGCCGTGGTCGGCGGTGATCACCGCGAGGTCGCCGGGCCCGAGCGCCGACAGGATCTCTGGGATGCGGGCGTCGAACGCCTCCAGTTCCGCGGCGTAGCCGGGCACGTCCCGGCGGTGGCCGTGCTCCGTGTCGAAATCCACCAGGTTCACGAAGATCAGCCCACCCTCGGGTAGATCTTCCAGGGCGTCCAGGCCCGCCCTGAGGCAGGCCGCGTTCGCGCCCGGCTTGATCTCGCGGCCGGTGGCGCGATGGGCGAAGATGTCGCCGATCTTGCCGACGCTGACCACGGCCCGGCCCTCGGCCTGGGCCCGGTCGAGCAGGGTTTGCCCCGGGGGGGCGACCGCGAAATCCTTGCGGTTGCCTGTCCGGCGGAAGCCCGCCTCCGCGGACCCGACGAACGGACGGGCGATCACCCGGCAGACCCGGTAGGGATCGCACAGGCGGCGCGCGGTCATGCAAAGCGCGTAGAGCCGCTCCAGCCCGAACGTCTCCTGGTGGGCCGCGATCTGGAAGACGCTGTCGGCCGAAGTGTAGCAGATCGGCTTGCCGGTCCGGACGTGCTCGGCGCCGAGTTCGTCGATGATGGCGACGCCGGGCGCGTGCCGGTCACCCAGGATGCCGGGTAGGCCGCCTTCCGCGATCAACGCAGCGGTCAGCGCGACCGGGAAGGCCGGCCGGCTGTTCGGGAAATGGCCCCAGGGTTCGGGCATCGGCAGCCCGGTGATCTCCCAATGGCCGGACGGGGTGTCCTTGCCGGCGGCCGTCTCCACGGCGTGGCCGTAGGCGCCCTCCGGTTCACCCACGGGGGCGAGGTTCGGAGGCACGCGGCCCGAAGCTCCGGCGGCCGCCAGACCCAGACCGAGGCCCGCGAGATGGGGCAGGCGTAGCGGGCCGGCGCGCAGGCCCGTCCGGTCGCCGCGCCCGGCCGCGCAGGCCTCGGCGATGTGGCCGAGCGTATCGGACCCTTCATCGCCGTAGGCGGCGGCGTCCGGGGCGCCGCCGATGCCGACGGAATCGAGGACGATGAGGAGGGCGCGCGCCATGGTCAGGCGGGCTCCAGCTCTGCGGCGACATCGCTGTCGAGGGCGAAGGCGGCCTTGAACAGCGCCCTTGTGTAGGGTGTCTGCGGATCGGAAAAGATCGTCTCCGCGGGGCCTTCCTCGACCACCCGGCCGTTCTGCATCACCACCACGTAGTTCGCGAGCGCCCGCACCACCTTCAGGTCGTGGCTGATGAACAGGTAGGCCAGCCCGCGCTCGCGCTGCAGGTCGCGCAGCAGCGTCACGATCTGCGCTTGCACCGAGCGGTCCAGCGCCGAGGTCGGCTCGTCCAGCACGACGAAACGGGGGTTGAGCACCATCGCCCGGGCGATGGCGATGCGCTGGCGCTGGCCGCCGGAGAATTCGTGCGGGTAGCGGTCCATGGCGGCCGGGTCGAGGCCGACATCGGTGAGCGCCTTCGAGACCACCGCCCGCCGCTCGGCCCGGGACCGCGCGGTGCCCTGAACGATCAGCCCCTCGGCGACGATGTCGGCCACCGACATGCGCGGCGAGAGCGAGCCGTAGGGGTCCTGGAAGACCACCTGCATGTCCTTCCGGAGCGGGCGCATCTGCGCCACGGTGAAGCCGTCGATGGCCTGGCCCAGGAACACGATCGGGCCTTCGGAGCCGGTGAGCCGCAGCAGGGCGAGGCCCAGCGTGGTCTTGCCGGACCCGGATTCACCAACGACACCAACGGTTTCGCCCGCCTTCACCGTGAGCGAGACCCCGTCCACCGCCTTGACGTGGCCGGTGACGCGCCGGAACGCGCCCGCCTTCAGCGGGAACCAGACCTTGAGCGGGCCGGCCTCCACCAGGGGTGCCGCGTCGGCCGGGACCGGGTTGGCCCGGCCCTTCGGTTCCGAGGCGATGAGGCGGCGGGTATACTCATGTTGGGGGTCGGCGAAGACGCCGCCGGTCTCGCCGGCCTCGACGATCTTGCCCTTGAGCATCACGCAGACCCGGTCGGCGATGCGCTCGACGATGCCGAGATCGTGGGTGATGAACAGCAGCGCCATGCCGAGCCGCTTCTGGAGGTCGGCCAGCAGCGCCAGGATCTGGGCCTGCACCGTCACATCGAGGGCGGTGGTCGGTTCGTCGGCGACCAGCAGGTCCGGTTCGCAGGCCAGCGCCATGGCGATCATCACCCGTTGGCGCTGGCCGCCGGAGAGCTCGTGCGGGTAGGCGCCCAGGCGACGCGCGGCATCGCGCAGGCCAACCAGTTCTAGAAGCTCGAGAATCCGCGCCCGGGCGGGTTTGCCGGTGAGGCCGCGGTGGAGCCCCAGTACCTCGCCGATCTGCCGCTCGATCGTGTGGAGCGGGTTGAGCGAGGTCATCGGCTCCTGGAACACCATGGTGATGTCGGCGCCGCGCACGTCGCGCATCTGGCGTTCCGGCAGAATCGCCAAGTCCCTGCCCTTGAACAGGATTTTCCCGCTCTGGCGCGCCGCGCCGTCGAGCAGCCGCAGGATCGCCAGGGCGGTCACGGACTTGCCGGAGCCCGATTCGCCCACCAGCGCCACGGTCTCGCCCCGGCGGATCGTGAAGCCGATCGAGTCCACCGCCGCCGTCTCGCCTGCGCGGGAGCGGAAGGCGACGGACAGGCCCTCGACGGACAGGAGCGGCGGGGTTTCGGCCTCTGACATGGGAACCTTATAGCGCGGGCGGGACCCTAGCCTACCCGCCCGCGGATGCGCGATCATGCGCGGTGATCGCAGCGGAGGGACGCGCCATGCCCGGGATCGACGAAGAATTGGCCGCCCATCTTCGGCTTCCCTTCGAAGAGTCTTCGCGGCCTGCGGCCAGCCTTCGCGTTTCCGGGTCCGGCGCCCTGCCCTCCGCGTTCCGGGTGACCGACCTCGCCGCGGCCTCGATTGCAACCGCCGGCCTGGCGCTCGCGGAAGTTGCGAGCCTCGACGGGCCGATCGCGGTGGACCGGCGACTCGCTTCGTTCTGGTTCGCGACGTCGCTGCGGCCGGATAGCTGGCGGGTGCCGGCGCCCTGGGATCCGGTGGCCGGGGACTACCGGACCCGGGACGGCTGGATCCGGCTCCACACCAACGCCCCGCATCACCGGGCTGCGGCCGAGCGGGTGCTGGGATCCCGGGCCGACCGGGCCGGCATGGCGGGGGCGGTGGCCGGCTGGGACAAGGCGGACCTGGAGGCGGCGGTGGTGGCCGAGGGCGGTTGCGCGGCCGAGATGCGTGGATCGGAGGATTGGGTGGCCCATCCCCAGGGCCGGGCGGTGGCGGCCGAGCCCCTGGTGGCGTTCGATCCGGCCTCCGATCGGAGCGCGTCGCGCTGGCGGCCCCGGCCGGAGCGGCCGCTGGCGGGTTTGCGGGTGCTCGACCTGACCCGGGTGCTCGCCGGCCCGGTGGCGACCCGGTTCCTGGCCGGGTTCGGGGCGGACGTGCTGCGGATCGATGCGCCCGACTGGGACGAGCCGGCCCTCGTTCCCGAGATGACCTTGGGGAAGACCTGCTCCCGCCTCGACTTGCGCCGGGCCGCGGACCGGGCGACCTTCGAGGCGCTGCTGGCGGGGGCGGACGTGCTGGTCCACGGCTACCGCCCCGGCGCCCTCGACCGCCTCGGCTACGGCCCGGAGGCGCGGCGGGCCCTGGCCCCGGGCCTGATCGACGTATCGCTCGACGCCTATGGCTGGACCGGCCCCTGGGCGGGCCGGCGCGGCTTCGACAGCCTCGTGCAGATGAGCTGCGGCCTCGCCCAGGCCGGGCAGGCCTGGCGGCAGGCCGAGGCGCCGGTGCCCCTCCCGGTCCAGGCGCTCGATCACGCCACCGGCTACCTCATGGCGGCCGCCGCGCTCCGCCTGCTGGCCCGGCGGCTCCGCGACGGCACCGGCGGCCGCGCCCGCCTGTCGCTGGCCCGGACGGCGGGGTTCCTGATCGCGGCCGGCCCGGCCGAACCGGAGCCGGCCTTAGCCCCCGAGACCCCGGCGGATCGCGCCCCGGAGGTCGAGGCGACCTCGTGGGGGCCGGCGCATCGCCTGCGCCCACCGCTGCATGTGGCGGGCGCCGCGATGCGCTGGGACCGGGCCGCCCGGCGGCTCGGGGACGACGCGCCGGCTTGGGCGGGTGAGCCGAGGGCGGGTCTGCGGTAGGAACAGGGTCCGGGGTCAGCCCGCGCAAGGTGTTGAGATCGGGTCGCGATCGGGCAGCCGAGGCGGCCCAATCTCCCGTCGGGACCAGCGTTCACGCGCGGCCTCGGTCGCGTGGTACCGCGAAGTTCGCCTCCATGGGGCGCCGCGCGCCGGCGGACTGCCGCAGACCGACCCGATCCGGTCAATCGGCCTGCGACGCCGTGATGTTTGCGATCTGGCCAAGCGGTCCCAGGCGCGGAAGATTGATCGTGAACCGATCCACCTGAGACACGTCGGCAATAGTGATCGTCGGAGTGAGATTTAGGTTCCAAGACCAGTCATTTGAGCTTGACATTTAACGTAAATCAAATAAAAACACTTCAAGTCGGCATCAAAATACAAAAATTGCAACATTCAGAGATGCGTATACTCTGGATGCATGGGTGGAAAGCAGAAGCGGCGGACCCCCAGCCATCGCGCGCCTAACTTTGCAATAACGGGTGCCTCATGAAAGCAATGCGAACGACCGCTCTCACGATGCACAAGATCTTTCATCGCATTGCGCAATGGCCGTCCAAAACAACACATTCGGTCTACTCGCTTGGTCCGATCAAACGCAGATCGATCGATAACCGGGCCTCTTTCATCAAGGCCTACAGTCACGAATTGCCGACCTTGACGCATCAAGAGACGTCACTGGCGCAGGCTTTGAATGAGCAGGGCTTCTGCAGGGCCGACATGGATTCATTCGAGTCCTTCAAGGCGAGCCGATTTCGCGCAGCCGCCAATGAGATTTATGATCTGACGGAACGAACCTACATCGCAACAGGCAAGAATATCGATGTCATAAAGCTGCTCGGCGCACATCCATCTTTGATGGATCAATTCAAGACCATTTTCTGCGCCGGGTTGGATATCAAGTTTCTAAAAATTATTGAGCATTATCTGAAGCTCCCCGTTGCGTTCGGGGGCGTAGATATATTCTTCACTGTTGCCGATGGTTTAGAGAGGGGCGCGAGAACTTGGCATAAAGATAGCGAAGACAGCCCGATGGTGAAAGTTGCCATCTACCTGAATGATGTCGGCGACGACGACGGTCCGTTTGAAATTCTTCATTTGCAGCATAAGACCCCCGATTTCGAAAAATCACGAGGCTTCAAGCAGCAAACATTGATACATGCTCAAAACGAGGGCAAGATCGATTTCGACATCACAACCTTCACGGGCCCGGCGGGGTCCGTCATATTTTGCGACACATCGAAATATTACCACAGGGGTAAGCCTGCGACAGGCAAAAATCGCAGGGCCTTGTTTTATAACTACTATGCCAGCCGGCCCTTGACCCCGTACTTTTGCCCAAATCCACCGTTCTCCCCGGATAAAATGAGAGATCTGGTTTCCGATCTATCGCCGACACAACAAGCAGCGGCGTTGTGGCGCGAGAATTTACCGCGGTTTGATAAAGTGGTAACCAAGAGAAAGCCATATCTGAACGTATAACGTGTCGCATCTTTGGGTTCGGTGAAATTGACAGGCTTTTGCCGGGAAATGGAATTTCCCCGTGGCGGCAGGGACCGGGCGCAGACAATCCTCGAGGGTGCGGCCGAGGCGACAGCCGTTCAGGGCGGCTAATGGCGCGGCCGACGAACGAAGCTCGGTCACGAGCAGTGTAGTGTTTTCAAAAAACAAGAACGGATTGAAATTCGTCTCCTTTATATTGAAGTATCAAGTAAAAATTTGCGCATATCGGCGTTCGCGCGCATGTTGCAGAGCAACCGAGGCTCCGAGCGCGCGTCGCCGAGGAGGATACGGGTTCGGCGGCGCGCGTTGAGTCACGGAGTGAGAGCCCGCCGTTTCAAGGTGTTCGCAACGGGTTGGATAGGGAGCGTCCCGCCTGTCCAACGCGCAAGATGTTCACCGAGGCCGTTCCGACAGCAACCCGGTCATCCCGGGGCGCCGCGCTGAACGCCAGGACGGAGCGGGTCGCGTCATCCGGCCGGAGCCGGATTCATCCCGGGCGCCGTGTCGCGGCCCCGGGGTGACGCGGCGGGTGTCCGGGCGGCTTGAGCAATTTCCCGTCACGGCCGCACGGCGGTGACCTCGATCTCCACCAGCCAGCCCGGATTGGCCAGAGCCGCGACCTGCACGGCCGAGCGGGTCGGCAGGTTCGGCTGGGCCGCCGTACCGAACCTCTCGCGGTAGGATTCCATCAACCCGGCGAAATCCATCCGCCCGCCCTTGGCCGGGTCGCCGACCAAAAAGACCGTCATCTTCACCACGTCGCGCAGCGACAGGTTCCGGCGCTTCAGGGCCGCCTCGATGGAGGCCAGGGTCGAGGCGGTCTGGGCGCGGGTATCCCCGAAGGCGGCGACCGTGTTCTTCTCGGCGTTGGGATCGGTCACCGCCGGCCCGAAGCCGCTGAGATAGACGGTGGCGTGTCCGGCCGGCACCTCCACCGCCTCCGAGATCGGGAAGTCCGAGCCCGGGATCGGGTGCCGGGTGATGTCCTCGGCCGAAGCCGGCCCGGCCAGCAGGGCCAGCGCGAGGGTTGTGGAAATCAGGGTCCGTTCGATCATGGCCGTGCCGCTTTCACATCCTCGGGGGCGACCGCGTCGCCGTAAGGGTTGTCGAAATGGGTGCGGACGTAGTTCACCACCTCCGCGACCTGGGTGTCGCTCATCATGCGCCCGAGCGGGGGCATGCCGCGCAGGCCGTACAGCATCACCGTGACGGGATAGCCGGCGCTGGCGAGTTTTTGGTTGTGCCGGAGCGCCGGATAGGCGGCGGCGCCGACCGCGCCCTCCCCGCCCGCCTGGTGGCAGGCGGCGCAGACCTGGGCGTAGAGCGCCGCGCCCCCGGACTCCATGAAGGTCTTGCCCTCGCTCATCGCCGGGCCGGCCGACGGGACGGCCGCGTGGAGGGCGTGCTCCTGCGCGGCGGCGGCGGTGCCGGTGGCGAGGAGCAGCGCCAGGATTCGGGTGATCGAAGACACACTCATGCCGCCAGGACCCTCTTGTGAAGCCGCGTGACCGCGTCGAGCGCCGAGAGGATCGCGCCCTCCTGCCAGGCCGGGATGTACGAGGCGTGCTCGCCGGCCAGCATGATCCGCCCGTCGATCGCGCAGAGGTTGTCGTAGTGCTGGGCCCGCGCCTCGTCGGTCCAATCGCCGGCGCAGCCCAGGGTGAACGGCACCCGGTGCCAGGCCACCGCGATCCCGGTCTCGAACTCGGTGCGGTATTGCGGGTGGATCTGGCTGCCGTAGGCCACCGCCCGGCGCACCCGCTCGGCGGGGCTGAGCGCCGTGAATTCGTAGGAGTTCGGCCCGTTCCAGGTATAGGCGCCGAGCAGAACGCCCTTGCCGCCGGCATTGTAGCCGGTCGCGGGATAGGCGATCTGGCGGATCGGCAGGTCGGTGTAGGAGATGCCGCCGAAGATGTGCTCGTCCTCCTCCCAGAACCGCCGCTTGAATTGCAGCCCGACCTTCACGGACGAGGCGTAGGGCACCGCGTCGATGGCGGCCTTCATCTTCGGGCCGACCTGGGTCGGGATCTGGCTGAGCACCGTCAGCGGCAGGGTGCAGACGCACCAATCCGCCCGGGCCTGCCGCACCGCGCCGCCCTGGGCGAGATCCTGGTAGGTGGCGGTGACGCCGTGGCCATCCTGGGCGATCTGCGTGACCTTGGCGCCGTACCGGATCGTGTCCGGCGGCAGGGCGCGGGCGAAGGCCTCGCCGATCCGGCCCATGCCGCCGACCGGCTGGAACATCGTGGTCTGGAACTCGTAGAGCAGGAAGTTCTGCAGGCCGCGCCAGAGCCGCGAGGTCAGGATGTCGTGCAGCGCCATCGGCTCGCCGTCGACCGGGCGCGCCGAGAGGCCGCCGCCCGGATCCTGGGCGAAGCCGCGGAACTCCGAGGAATCCGGGCCGGCGCGGTAGGCGAGGTTCTCGTCGAGCCCGCCGAGCGACCGCAGGGCCTCGATCAGGATCTCCTGGTCCTCCTTGGAGACCTGCGCGTCCAGCGCGCCCTTGCGGGTGGCCTTGGCGAGCAGCTCGGCGGTGGCGCCGTCGAGATCGGTCTTGACCGTGCGGATCCGCTGCGGCTTGCCGCCGAAACCGGTCGCGCTGTGCACGAAGGCGTTGTGGTTGAGCTGGATGAACGGCTCCAGGGCCACGCCGAGCCGGCGGCAGTAATCGAGCACGCCGTGGTGGTGGTAGGGAATCCGCCAGGGGCCGGGGTTGAGGTAGAGGCCGGCGTCGAAGGCGCAGCGCTGGGTTTCGCCGCCGAGTTCCGTGTAGCTGTCGCCGCCGCGCAGCGTCCAGTTCCGGCCGCCGGCGCGGGTGTTGTATTCCAGGATCTGCACCCGGTACCCGGCCCGGTGCAGCTCCAGCGCCGTGGTCATGCCGGCGAGCCCGGCCCCGAGGACCAGCACCGAGGCGCCCTTGGGATCGCCGTCGAGCCGGATCGGCCCGCGATAGGGCGATTCCTCGGCGAACCCGAGGCTGGTCATCACCTGATAGGCCGCCCCGCTCCCGGCGGCGGCGCCGACCATCGCAATCAATTTGCGCCGACTGAACCCCGATGCCTCTGCCATCTCGCTTCCCGTCTCCCGATCCGGATGCGTCCAGGACGGGGCAGGCTAAGCAAGTCGGAGGCCAAGTTTGGAGCCATGCAAATGAAGCGCGCCGGACGCAGCGTCCAGTCGATGGAATGCGCCCTCGGCCTTGCAACTTAAGCGGATGTGAGACGCGGAAAAATCATCGTCCCCGGTGGTCTTGCTTCGGATCGCGCCGGGATCGACTGAGATAGTCTTTCCGGTCCGGGTCCTCATCCCGAGATGCGGCGGCGTCGCCACGGCCACGAAGGAGCCCGCCGGCCGGCCGCGCGATCCCCGGAAGGCGCCTTCGCGGTTCGCCGCGCTCGCGGTGCGGGCCGGCGATGCCCAGCGCGTCATCACTCCCCAACCGTACGGATTGATCCGCCCGTGCGCCCCGCTACAAGCGGTTGCGTGATCGCCCCCCGCCTGCGCCTCCTCGCCCTCCTCCCGCTGCTCTGCGCCGGCCCGGCCGCGGCGGCCCCGTCCGAGGGGGCGACCGAGACCGTCGAGCAGGCTTTGTGCCGCCTCATCGACGAGTCCGCCAAGGCGCGCGGGCTGCCGGTGCCGTTCCTGACCCGGCTGATCTGGCGCGAGAGCAGCTTTCGCGTCGGCGTGGTGAGTTCGGCCGGCGCGCAGGGCGTCGCGCAGTTCATGCCCGGCACCGCCCGGGAGCGCGGCCTGCTCGACCCGTTCGATCCCGAGCAGGCGATCCCGCACGCCGCCCACCTGCTGGCCGACCTGAAGACGCAGTTCGGCAACCTCGGGCTCGCGGCGGCGGCCTATAACGGCGGTGCCGGCCGGGTGAGCAAGTGGCTGTCCGGCGAGGGCGGCCTGCCCGCCGAGACCCGGGCCTACGTCGCCGCCATCACGGGAATGCCCGCCGAGGATTGGCGCGGCGGCACCGCCGGGACGATCACGTATCCCGAGGGCGGCGCGCCGGAGGCCAAGGCCAAAGAGACCAAAGAGACCAAAGAGACCAAACCCGAGGCGCCGGTCACCTGCCTGCAGGTCACGGCCAGCCTGCGCATCCCGTCGCGCGGCGACCGCTTCGCGCTGGGGCCGAACGAGGGGCCGGCGGCGCCGTGGGGCATCCAGCTCGCGGGCAACTTCTCCAAGGCGCTGGCCCTGCAGAGCTTCAACCGCGCGCGCAGCGCCTATGCCGGGGTGATCGGCGAGGCCCGGCCGATGATCATCGGCACCCGCCTGCGCAACCGCGGCACCCGGGCGTTCTACCGGATCCGCCTCCCCGCACAGAGCCGCCAGGCCGCCGACGACCTGTGCGGCCGCATCCGCAAGGTCGGGGGCGCCTGCATCGTGCTGCGGACCTGATTTTTTAGCCGCTGCCCCGCTCGCGTCATCAATCCGCCCCGAGCGGAGCCCTGAATGGGCCAATCAGGGCAACCGGACGGGATATGACACGGCTCCTCATCGCGCTTGCCAGCCTCCTCGGCCTCGGCCTCGCGGCGTACGCTTTCACCGCCGCCTCGCCGCTGACCCTGTTCGACGCGATCGGCCCGCGCGACGCCGGCGGCCGCCTCGCGGCGCGCGACCAGGCCTTCGGCGAGGGGCCGCGCCGCCGGCTCGACGTCTACGTCCCCACGGTGGCGGCCGAGAAGGCGCCCGTGCTGGTGTTCTTCTACGGCGGCTCCTGGCAGAGCGGCTCCAAGGACGACTACGCCTTCGTCGGCCACGCGCTGGCCGCCCAGGGCTTCGTGACGGTGCTGCCCGATTACCGGCTCTACCCGGAGGCGCCGTTCCCCGGGTTCCTCGAGGACGGCGCCGCGGCGATCGCCTGGGTGCGGGACAACATCGCGGCCTTTGGCGGCGACCCCCGCCGCATCGTGCTCGCCGGCCATTCGGCCGGGGCGTACAACGCCGTGATGCTCGGGCTCGATCCGCGCTACCTCAATGCCGCCGGTGTCGACCCCAAGGTGATCAAGGCGGTGGCGGGCCTGTCCGGCCCCTACGACTTCCTGCCCCTCGACCAGGACACCACGACCAAGGTGTTCGGGCAGGCCCCCGACCTGCCGCTCACTCAGCCGATGACCTTCGCGGGCCCGCTCTCGCCGCCGACCTTCCTGGCCTCCGGCGATTCCGACACCGTGGTGAAGCCGAGGCACACGGTCAGCCTCGCCGCCAAGCTGCGTGCCGCCCACGTGCCCGTGCAGGAGCGGGTCTATGCCGGGCTCGACCACAAGGACACGCTGCTCGCCCTCTCGGTGACGTTCCGCTCCAAGGCCCCGGAACTCGCCGAGATGGCCTCGTTCCTGATGCGCCAGGCCGCCGGGCGGTCGCAATACACGATGCGGCGGTAGGGCCGCACCGCTCAGCGCCGGCCCGGAATCTCGACCGTCCGCGCGATCCCGATGGCGCGCAGGAACGCCGGATCGTGGCTGACCACGAGCAGCGCGCCGTCATAGCCCCGCAACGCCCCCTCCAGCAGCGCGACGGACTCGATGTCGAGGTGGTTGGTCGGCTCGTCGAGGATCAGCAGCCAGGGCGCCTCCTTCCGACCGAGGAGGGCGGCGAGCCCGGCGCGCAGGCGCTCGCCGCCCGAGAGCGTGTCCACCCGCCGCCCGGCCTCGCGGTTGCGGAAGGCGAAGCGGGCGCAGACCGCATAGGCCTCCCGTTCACTCAGACCCTCGTTCAGGCGGCGGACATTGGCCAGGATGCTGGCGGCGGGGTCGAGCAACCCGACATGCTGGTCGAGCATGGCGACCCGGCCCTCCGCCCGCCGCACCCGGCCCTTGACCGGCATCGTTGAACCCGCCGCCACCGTCAGCAGGGTCGTCTTGCCCGCGCCGTTCGGGCCCTCAACCGCCACCCGCTCCGGACCGGTGATCGCGAGCGTCCAGGGACCGAGCGGGCCGTCGCCGGGATCGGCGACGACATCCTCCAGGGCGAGCAGGTCGGCCCCCGAGGGCAGCCCGCTCGGCGGCAGGGAAATGGTCAGCGGCGCCAGCACCTCGACCCGCCCCCGCGCCGCCTCGGCCCGGGCGGCGGCATCCCCGATCAGCCGCTCGCCGACGGCGCGGACGCGGGCGCCGGTCTTCTCGGCGCGCTCTGCCCGGGCGCCGAGCAGGATCTTCGGCTCCGATCCTTTGGCCGCCGCGGCGCGGCCGGCCCTGTCGCGCCGGGCCTTGGCTTCGCGTTCCTGCCGTGCGGCCTCGCGCACGTCGCGCAACTGGATGTCGGCCCGCTCCAATTCGGCGGCGGCGCGGGCCCGCTCGGTCTCCCGCCAGGCCGCGAAGGCGGACCAGCCGCCACCGACGATCCGAACCCCGAGGGGCGTCAGTTCGACGATGCGGTCGACATGCTCCAGCAGAGCGCGGTCGTGGCTCGCCACCAGCACCCCGCCGCGCCAACCGCGCAGCAGCGACTGGATCGCGTCCCGCCCGGACCCGTCGAGATTGTTGGTCGGCTCGTCGAGCAGGATGAGATCGGGCGTCTCGGCCAGAAGGCGCGCGATGCCGACCCGCGTGCGCTCGCCGCCCGACAGCGTACCCATGCGGCGGTCGAGGGGCCATCCGGGCAGGCCGGCTTCCGCGAGCGCGGTCGCGATGCGCGATTCCAGGGTCCAGTCTGCGGCATCGAGGTCGTCGGGGCTGCCGGTTCCGGCCAGCACCCGCTCCAGCGTCGCCAACCGGGCGGCGATCCCGAGCGCGTCCGCGAGCGTGCAGTCGCCCGGCCAGTCCTGTCGGAGCAGGCCGACCGAACCCGAGCGTTGCAGGCTACCGGCGGCGGGCTCGGCCTCACCCGCGACGACGCGCAGGAGCGACGACTTGCCGGAGCCGTTGCGGCCGACCAGCCCGACCCGCTCGTTCCCGAGCGACAGACTCAGATCGTCGAAGAGGGTCTGGCCCTCAGGGCTGCGGAGGGCGAGACCGTCCAGGGTGAGGAATGCGGACATAACGAGCCGGGAGCGTGGACGAGACGGGGCGAAGAGTGGTGTTCGTCCTGTCGTTCACGGCGGCGCACTCCTTCTGGGCTCCAGAGGAAAGCTAGAACCGCCGGGCTGGGTGGCGCAACCCGGGGCCGACGATCGCCGCGCGCGCAAGGGCGCGATGTGGCGTGGCGGTCACGCCAGCACCGGCACGTGCGGGGCGCAGGTCCGGGGCAGGACGCCGGTGAGGCGCGGATCGGGTGCGACTTCGACCGCGACGGCGCAGGGCGTGAAGCCGGAGCGGCGGTAGAGACCGAGCGCCCCGGGATGGTCGAACGTGCAGGTATGCACCCAGAACCGCCGGATCGGGTGCGACCAGGCTCTGCCGATCGCCGCGTCGATCAGCGGGCGGCCGAGCCCCTGCCCGACCGCGCTCGGGATCAGGCCGAGGAAGGCCAGCTCGCAGGTGTCCGGTTCGCGGAAGTCGAGTTCCAGCAGGCCGAGATCCGTGCCGTCCCGGCGCAGCGCCAGGATCTCGACGCGCGGATCGTCGAGGATCGTCTGCAGCGCCGCGTCCGGCAGGGTCAGGCGCGAGAACCACAGCCAGTCCGCCCCGACGGCCCGATACAGCCTGCGGTAGGTCTCGCAATCCGGCCGGACGAGGCGGTGCAGCGCCGTCCCGGCCGGGAAAGGCCGCGCTGGCCGCGGGGCCGGCGGCTCGACCATCTCGAGGCTGGTGACGATGGCCGCGATGTGGCCCGGCGGGACCGCGGAAAAGCCCGGCGGCAGCTCCGGCGAAGACGGGTTGGTTGGCATCGGCTCGGAGCTGTGGCGACCGCGAGGCCGCCACCCTATCCGATTCCCGGCCCTCAGATCTGGATGCAGATCTTGCCGAAATGGCGGTTGCTCTCCTGGTGCCGGAACGCCGCCACGATCTCGTCCAGCGGGTAGACGCTGTCCACGACCGGCCGTAGGCCGCACGCCTCGATGCCGCGGATCATCGCAATCTGCTGGCTCCGGCTGCCGACAAGCACGCCCTGGAGCCGGATCTGCCGGATCAGCGCCGGCACCAGCGGCAGCGGCCCGGCCACGCCGGTCAGGATCCCGATCACCGAGACGTGGCCGGCGACCCGCACGGCCGCCATCGACTGCTCCAGGGTGCCCGGACCGCCGACATCGAGCACGTGGTCGACGCCGCGCCCGTCGGTCAGGCGCCTTGCGGTGTCGCCCCAGGCCGGGTCGGCGCGATAGTTGATCAGGTGGTCGGCACCGAGGGCGCGCAGGCGCTCGAGCTTCGCGTCGCTGGACGAGGTGGCGATCACGGTCGCGCCCGCCGCCTTGGCGAATTGCAGGGCGAACAGGGACACGCCGCCGGTGCCCTGCACCAGCACCACGTCGCCGCCCTTGAGCCCGGCATCGGCGTGGAGCGCCCGCCACGCGGTGAGCGCGGCCGTGGTCAGGGTCGCGGCCTCGGCATGGTCCCAGCCCCGGGGGGCGTGGGTGAAGGCGGTCGCGGGCGCCGTCACCCGCTCGCGGGCGTAGCCGTCGACCCCGTCGCCCGGCACGGTGCCGAAACCCTCGACGAGCGGCGTGCCGTCGAGCCAGGTCGGGAAGAAGGTGCTGACCACCCGGTCGCCCACCGCGAACCCGTCCACGCCGGGGCCCACGGCCTCGACCTCCCCGGCGCCGTCCGACATCGGCACGCGCGCCTCGCTCGGCCCCCACAGGCCGCTCACCACGGCGTAGTCGTGATAGTGGAGCGAGCTCGCCCGCAGCCGCACGGTGATCGCGCCGGGGCCCGGCTCAGGCACGGGACGCTCGCCGAACCCCACCGCGTCGAAGCCGCCGCCGGGCTGGACGATGACCGCCCGGGATGCCGATTGGGTCATGGTGCACCTGTTGTCTGCGCGGGGCCGGCGGGTGTTCCCGCGATCCCGACCGGATCGAACTGGCCGCCACGCCGGATGCAGGAGCGGCGGCAAGAGCATGCTGCTCGACGGAGCGTCACATCCAGAAAGTCGTGCCTCAGAGAATCCCTGCCTCAGCGGATCAGCGCGATCGTGACACCGGCGGCCCCGGCGATGTCCGGCCAGCGCCGCTCCGCCGTGAGGGCGGGTACGCCTTCTCGCTTCGCCAGAGCCAAGCAATAGCGGTCCCCGAGCGACAGGCCGCCTTCGAGCGTGATCGAACGTAAGAGGCCCGCGTCGTAGGACAATGCCGCATCGACGGGAAACAGGCGGATCGGCAGGGGCCGCAGCAGCATCTCGATGTCGTGGCGTCCAGCACCGAGCTTGGCGTAGTAGCTGATCACCTCGGCGAGGTTGACGGTCGTCATGACAGAACCGTCGAGCCCGGCCTTGACCGTGTCGGCCCCCCGCTCTCCGAGCAGGAGCGCGAGGAGAGCCAAGGCATCGAGGACGAAGCGTGTCACTCGCGCTCGGCCTCGCGGGCGCGGTCGGCCAGGAAATCCTCGACCGAGGCGCCGACGTGGCCGCCGATCAACCGGCGGCTCATATCCTGCGCGCGCGCCACCACCTGATCCAGCGTCCGGAGCACGATGGCGTCCCCGACATCTTCGACGATGACCTCGCCACCATTGCCGAGCCCATGCCTCTTGCGGAGGTCGGCGGGCAGGCTCATCCGTCCATCAGGCATGACCTTGGCCCGCATGGGGTATCTCCACGTTATGCCGTGCGTGGATCTATACGCCAGGAGGTATCTCCGATGCCAGATCTGTCATCTTGAGCCGTCGCCTTCGCAGGCCCCCTCCTGCGTTCGCCTCCGCTAAGGTTATCGCCAGATCTTCCGCTGCAACGGCTGGTCGCCCCATCGCCCCGGCCTCCGCACCCGCTACAATGGATGCGCGCCGCATCCCGCGGCCCCTGAGTGGAACGGCATGGCTTCGGCGGACGCGGCGATCGGGATCCCGGCCGGGACGGCTCAGGACGGCGTGGCCGGGCGCGACCTGCCGGATGTCGTGCGCGTGCTCCTGAACGGGGCGGTGTTCGTCCTGCTGTGGAACCACGACTGGCTCAAGGACCTGTCCGACCGGTCTTCGCTGGCGGCCTCCGAGGATGGCAGCCTGCTGACCCAGGTGCTCTTCCTAGCGGCGGGCCTCGGCATGGCGGCGGCGCTCCACCGGATCGGGTTCCGCCACCTGCGGCCGCTCGCGACCTGGCCGCTGATGCTGTGCGGCGCCTGGCTCGGGCTCACCGCGCTCCTGTCGGTGGAGCCGAGCCTGTCGCTGCGCCGGCTCGCCCTGCTCGGCATCGCCACGATGCTGTCGGCGGGCGTGCTCTTGGTCGCGCGCTCGCCGCGGCAGCTGGCCCTGACCATGGCCTGGTCCGCGCTGGTGATCCTGGTCGCCTCGTACCTGGCGGTGGCCCTGGTGCCGGATCTCGCGATCCACTCGGCCTTCGACGTGAATTCCGATCCGAGCCATCCGGGCCTGTGGCGGGGCATCTTCCCGCAGAAGAACGAGGCCGGGGCGGCCATGGTGATCCTGGTGATCGTCGGGCTCTACGTCGCCGCGGCCGCGAGCCGGGTGCTCGGCTGGATCATCGTGCTCCTGGCCCTCGGCTTCCTGGTGGCCAGCGGCTCCAAGACCGCGATCCTGCTGCTGCCGGTGATCCTGGCGGTCACCGGCCTGTGCCGGATCCTGACCGGGCGGGGCCTGCGGGCGCTGCTGCTGCTCGGGCCGATCGCCGGGTTCTCGCTGGTCTCGATCGGCTCGATCCTGGTCCCGGCGATCCAGGACGCGGTCGGCACGCTCCTGACCGACGCCACCTTCACGGGGCGCAGCGAGATCTGGCAGTTCGCCCTGGACAACATCATGGTCCGCCCCTGGCGGGGCTGGGGCATCGGCGCGTTCTGGATGACCGAGCGGACCATGTATGGCGGCTCCGAGGAGCTGACCTGGGTCAACACCGCCAACCACTCGCACAACGCCTACCTCGACACGGCGCTGATCGGCGGATTCCCGTTCCTGGCGCTCACCGTGGTGGCGTTCGTGCTGGCGCCGGTCCGCGACCTGCAGCGCGTCGCCGGCGGGCGCGGCCTCGATGCCGAGACGCTGCTGTTCCTGCGCCTGTGGTTCCTGGGCCTCGTCTCGGCCTCGTTCGAGACCGTGCTGTACAACGGCAACAACGCCACCTGCTGCATGTTCATGATGGCGGTGTTCGGCCTGCGGCTGCGGACGCGCTACGCCTTGGCGGGGTAAGACCACAGCACGGCCCGGGCGTTCTCGCGGGTGTCCTGCTACCATCCGATTGATCGGAAGCGGCATCGCGAGCGGCAGATGCGTCTGATCACGCCGCACGATGTCCTGCCGGCCTATTCCCGGGGCGCGATCGGCTCGGGCGAGGCTATCGTGGCGCTCGGCGTGAACGGCTTTCTCGACCTGATCGTCGCGATGGCCGATGCAGGGCATCGCCTCCCGCGCCCGGCCGAGGCCGCAATCGAGGCCCAGCTGGACACGGCGATGCCGTTGCCGCTGTTCGTTCTCGACGACGGCGGTGGCGGTGCTTGATCGTGTGATCCCGGATACGGGACCGCTCATCACCCTGGCGCCGCCGACGATCGCGCCGGTGCCGATCTCGGGGAACTCCGGCGACAGGGGCTGATTGACCTGAGGACGAGACGGCTCACGATCCTCGACTTGCCCCGCCTGCGGGCGCTGGCGGAGTTCCGGCCGAATTACCTGCACCGAATTACCTGCACCTTGGAGACCAAGCGGCGGCATGACTCTGCGCCTGCAACCCATCCAAGTCGCGACGGGCAGCTACGACACCGAGGGTCAGCTGGTCTTCGCCGATGGGTTCCTCGCGGCGGTGCTGGTGAAGCTCTCGGGATTCCACCAGGACATGGCCGGGATGTGGTTCCTGGAGGCCGGCTTCGGCCGGGTCGACACCGCGAACCGGCCGACGTTCTCCGACCTCGACGAGGCGCAGGACTGGATCACGCGGCAGCTGGAACGGGTGCGCTGATGCCGCCCGCCGCAACGCATGATCAGGTCCGCGAGAACGGGCCGTTGGCCGGTTCGATCTGGTCCCGATCCCCGAGGACGCGCCGCGCGGAGGCGAGGATCTGGATCACGCCCCGGCTGTCGCATTCCTGCCGGGCCACCGCCTCCAGGTCCCGCAGGTAGGCGATCACCGGCTCGCGCGCCCGCGGCCCCTGCCGCAGGACGGGTTCGACCTTCGTGGCGACATGCACGGCCAGGCCGTCCCAGAAGTCCGGATCCTTCGAAGACCCATCCGTCATCCAGCGTGCTCCGTTCCGGGAGGGCGGCCCCGTTGACCATGGACCGAGGGGGCGGAAGACCATGATCGACGGGACCGACCGGAGAGGATCCGGCGCGCCCGATTTGGCGCAGGAGCGGCGGCGACGAAATCACCTGGGTTGCGTCACCCGCCCGGTGCGACAGTGCCGTCCATGCGCCGCGCCCACCGGGCCCGGCGTCGGGGTTGCCAGGCCCGGCCTACGCCTCCGGCACCGGGCGCGGGCGGCGGTCGTCGCCGATCGCCACGAAGGTGAAGGTCGCCTCCGTGACCTTCATGGTGGTCTCGCTCGCCCGCTCCCGGCGCCAGACCTCGACCTGGATCCGCAGGGACGAGCGCCCGACCGTGATCAGCCAGGCGTAGAGGCTGACCTCGTCGCCGACGAAGACCGGGTGGTGGAAGGTGATCGCGTCGACCGCGATGGTGGCGCAGCGCCCGCGCGAGCGCCGGGCCGCGACGCTGCCGGCCGCCAGATCCATCTGCGCCATCAGCCAGCCGCCGAAGATGTCGCCCGCCGGGTTGGTGTCGGCCGGCATCGCGATGGTGCGGATCACCGGCGCGCCGCGATGGCTCGGCTGGCCATCCGCGCCGTCCCTGCCCTGCTCCTGCGTCATCGTCCGGACGAATCCCCGCCGCCAAAGGTTGGAACTCCTCCAGTCAAGCTCGGCGCGCGTCAATCGGGGAGCGCGAAGACCAGCAGTGCGTCGCCGGTGCCGAACCCGGCCGCCTTGGTGAAGGACGCGCCGCCGGCCGCCACCGCGAGGTACTGCTTGCCGTCCAGCGCGTAGGTCATGGCCGGGCCGCTGATGCCCGCGCCGCATTGGAACCGCCAGAGCAGCGTGCCGTCGCGCGCATCGTGGGCCTCGAGATGTCCGTCCTCCGCGCCGGAGAAGACCAGGCCGCCCGCGGTGGCGAGCGTCCCCCCGGAGAGCCGGCTGTCGGACCGCAGGGTCCAGGCGATCGTGCCGCCGTCTGCGAGGTCCACGGCGGTCAGCGTGCTGAAGGACGGCTCGCCCTTCGCCTCGCTGGTCTCGGTGTAGCGGATCTCCGGCCGGTCGCCGGAGGCCGGCACGGTCTTGATCGTGTAGGTCGTGGCCCCGTGGCGGACCTGCACGTAGGCGCGGCGCCCGTCATAGGCGGTGGGCGGCCACGACACGGCCCCGAGCGGCCCCGGCGCCACCACGGTGCCCTGCGGGGTCGGCGGCGCGAACAGGTTTTTTTGCTCGATCAGCGGGGCCGAGCGTTCGAGCAGCTTTCCGGTGGCGCGATCGTGGACGTAGATCCAGCCGGTCTTGCTGGCCGAGGCCACGGCCTTGGTGCCGTTCGGCCCGTCGAGCAGGAACGGCGGCGCTGCGACGTCGTAGCCCCACTCGTCGTGCGGCACCTGCTGCGAGTACCAGCGCAGCTGCCCGGTGCGGACGTCGAGGGCCACGAGGCACATCGTGTAGAGGTTGTCCCCCGGCCGCGACGCGCCGAAATTCTGCGGCGCCGGGTTGCCGGTGCCGAGGAAGATCAGGCCGAGATCCGGGTCGTAGGCCGGGGTCATCCAGAGCGAGCCGCCGCCGACCCGCCAGGCCTCGCGGTTGGCCGGGGCCGCCGCCTTCTCGGCGGCGATGTCGCGTTGGAGCGGCACGCCGTCCACCGTCTGGCCGACGAAGCCGCCCTCCCAGCCCTCGGACGGGGTGACGTACCAGCGCCAGCGCTCGGCGCCGGTCCTGGCGTCGTAGGCCGCGAGCCAGCCGCGCCGTCCGTAACCGCCCTCGATCCCGACCACGGCGCCGCCGTCGAGCCCGCCGGCCGCGTCCTCCAGATGCAGGCCGTAGCCCGCCCCCGTGACGCCCACGATCACCAGCCCCTCGGCCACCAGCGGCGGCATCTTGAACCCGAGCCGGCTCGAGCCCTGCACCGGCTTGCCGCCGAGCTTGCCCGCGAGATCCGAGGCGGTCTCGCTCTCGCCCTCCTCCGGGCGCACCGCCTCCTTGTCCCACACCACCCGGCCGGTCTTGGCGTCGAGCGCGATCAGCCGCCCGTCCATGGTCGCCTCGAACACGAGGCCGTCCGAGACCGCGACCCCGCGGTTCGAGGGCGGCCCGAAGATCTTTTCCGTGCGGGGCTTGTGCGTGTAGGTCCAGAGCGGCCGGCCGGTGCGGGCATCGAGCGCCGCGACGTTGTTCTGGGTCGTGGACGTGTAGAGCGCGCCGTCGACCATCACCGGCTGGGCCTGGTAATAGCCGGTCACCCCGGTCTGGAAGATCCAGGCCGGCCGCAGCCGCGCGACGCTGGCGCGGTCGATCTGGGTGAGGTCGGAGAAATTGCGGTTGCTGTGGTCGTGCCCGAAGGCCGGCCAGGGGGTCTCGGCGGCGCGGGCGGCGGCGGGCAGGAGGATCGCGACGGCGATCAGCGCGGGGCGAAGTGCGGTCATGGGCGGCACGGCGTTTCCTTCGATCGATGTCTGTTCTGATTTTGAAGGCGCCGTGGCCGCTTTGATGATCTTCTGGCTCGGGCTGCGCAGGCAAGAACCAATCATTGCCGGAACGCCTGTGTCCAGGCAGATCTTCGAAGAAGGGTTCCCCTGCGACACGGATCAAAGTCGCCCGCCTTCCGATGGTTCGCCATCGGCCCGTATGCTATCCTGCGATCATGATGGGCGTTGAGATCACCCCTGCCTTACATGAGGCCATCGATGCGATCGTGCGCGCGCAGCTCGGTCGCTTCGGAGTGCGTGATGTCGAGGCGATCGCGGATGAGGATGCGGGTGGAGATCCGATCATCCAGGTCAGGGTCCACTATAACGATTCCGCGTCCGAGCCTGACCCTCGAATCGCATCCGAGACGCTTACGAAGCTGAACGACAGGCTGTTCGAGTTGCGGGAACCGCGATTCGCCTATTTACGGCACATGGTTCCGGAAGCGACCCCGAGCCCGCGTCCCCGCTAATGAGCCGGGAGCTTCTCGGAACGGCACGACGGCTCGCGAAGGCCAGTGTCGGCAGGCCGCGGCAATCGGATCTGAAGCGGGCGATCAGTACCGCCTATTACGCGCTCTTCCATGCGCTCGCGCGGGATTGTGCGGACAGACTGGCCGGAACGGGGCGGGACCGGCCAGACAAAGCGTGGCGCCATACGTATCGCGCGTTGAATCACGGAGATGCCAGAAGCGCATGCAAACAATTGCGCAGTTTTGGTTTTCCCAATGACCTGATCCGGGTTGGCGATGTCTTCCAGGGTCTTCAGGTGCAGCGGCATAGCGCCGACTACGATCCCACACACCGTGTGACCCGTGCCGATGCCTTGACGGCGATCGCGCAGGCCGAGGACGGTATCGCGAAACTGGAAGCGACCGCCTCCAAGGATCGCATTGCGTTCGCCGTCCAACTTTTGCTGAAGCAGAGGATGTCGTGATCGCGAGGGCAAAAGATTGGCATTGCTCTCCGTATCCAGCCCCCTTCGTCGAAAGATCCCTCACCCCGCCTTCCGTGCCGCCGCGTCGAGCTGGCCCGGGGTCGCCTGGGCGCCCATGGCCCGGGCCATGTCGGCGGCGCTCTGGCCGGCGGCATCGCGAAAGTCCGGGTCGGCGCCGTGCTCCAGCAGCAGCGCCACCATCTCGGTGCGGTCGAACATCGCCGCGGTCATCAGGGCGGTCCGGCTGCCGGTGCCGGTGCCGTCCACGGCGGCGCCGTGCTGGAGCAGCAGCCGGGCGATGGCGATGTCGTTCTTGAACGCCGCGCCGGCCAGAGGCGTCTGGCCGCGATCGTTGGCGAGTTCCGGGTCGCCGCCGGCCTCCAGGATCACCCGGGTGGCGTCCGCCTGGCCGTTATAGGCCGCGAGCATCAGCAGGCTGTCGCCCTTGTCGTTGCGCAGGTTCGCCGGCAGCCCCTGCCCGAACAGCTCCGCCAGCTCGTCGGCATGGCCCATCCGGGCGAACTGGAAGACCCGGCCCGCGAAGGCCAGGGTCGCGTCGTCGAGGGCCGGGGGCGTGTTCGTCTCGGAATTCATCGTCGCTCGCCTGCTTCACTCACCGGCGGATCTGGGATGGGACCCATCTCCGTCCGGCACCCCACGGGAACGTTTTCCCCCGGATGCTCGTTGCAGCCGCCACCCGGGCCGTGATGGCCCGATCCGTCGCCGGAGCGAGCATGCCGCGCCCCTATGAGCCCTTCGCCGATGCGTTGCGCATCGCCCGCGACATCGTCCGCGACCGGGTCGGTGCGGTGACGCGGGCGGCCGTGCAGGCGGATCCCCATGCCTACGACGAGGCCTGCGACGCCCTGGCGCTCCGGATCGCCGAGGCGCTGGTGGACGAGGGCGAGGCGGTGGCGAGCCGCTATGCCGGTTGGGACGACCGGGCCGCCTGAAGTCCGCACGGTCAGTCGCGCTTGCGGCCGCCCCCGCCCTTGTATTTCGGCTTCTGGCCGCCGAGGCCCTGCGTCGAGCGCGGCTTGGGCCGCTCCTGCCAGGCCACCGCGTTCGCCGGCATCTCGCGGTCGGTGCCCGGGCCCATGTTGTCGAGTTCCGGCTTCGAGATCCGGGTCGCCCCGGCGCCGCGCGGCGCCTTGCGGCCGTACTTGCCGGCCTCGCGCTCGACGTCGCCCTGCCGGGCCATCGGGTCGTCCGAGACCAGCAGCTCCGTGGCCTGGAGGCGCTTGAGTTCGTCGCGCAGGCGCGCGGCCTCCTCGAAGTCAAGATCGGCGGCGGCCGTCCGCATCCGCTTCTCCAGGTCGGCCAGCACCGCCTTGAGGTTGTGGCCCACCGTGATCGCGTCCTTGGCCAGGCCGGTATCGACCTGGACGTGGTCGCGCTCGTAGACGCTGTTGAGGATGTCGCTGATCCCGCGCTTCACGCTCTGGGGCGTGATGCCGTGCTCCTCGTTGTAGGCGAGCTGCTTGGTGCGACGCCGCTCGGTCTCGGCCATCGCCCGCTCCATCGAGCCGGTGATGGAATCGGCGTACAGGATGCAGCGCGCGTCGGCGTTCCGGGCCGCCCGGCCGATGGTCTGGACCAGGGAGGTCTCCGAGCGCAGGAACCCCTCCTTGTCGGCGTCGAGGATCGCCACCAGGGCGCATTCCGGGATGTCGAGACCCTCGCGCAGCAGGTTGATGCCGATCAGCACGTCGAAGGCGCCGAGCCGCAGGTCGCGGATGATCTCGATGCGCTCGAGGGTGTCGATGTCGGAGTGCATGTAGCGCACGCGCACGCCGTTCTCGTGGAGGTACTCGGTGAGGTCCTCGGCCATGCGCTTGGTCAGCGTGGTCACGAGGGTCCGGTAGCCGGCCAAGGCGACCGCCTTGACCTCACCCAGCAGGTCGTCGACCTGAGCCCGCGCCGGGCGGATCTCGATCACCGGGTCGACCAGGCCGGTCGGGCGGATCACCTGCTCGGCGAAGACGCCGCCGGTGCGCTCCATCTCCCATTTGCCGGGCGTGGCCGAGACGTGGACCGTCTGGGGCCGCATCGCGTCCCATTCCTCGAAGCGCAGCGGCCGGTTGTCCAGGCAGGACGGCAGGCGGAAGCCGTACTCGGCCAGGGTCGCCTTGCGGCGGAAGTCGCCCCGGTACATGCCGCCGATCTGCGGCACCGTGACGTGGCTCTCGTCCGTGAACACCAGGGCGTTGTCGGGCAGGTACTCGAAAAGGGTCGGCGGCGGCTCGCCGGGGCGGCGGCCGGTGAGGTAGCGGGAATAGTTCTCGATGCCGTTGCAGGCGCCGGTGGCCTCGATCATCTCGATGTCGAAGGTGCAGCGCTGGTCGATGCGCTGGGCCTCGATCAGCCGGCCCATCTTCGTCAATTCCTCGATCCGGCCGTTCAGCTCGTTCTTGATGCCCTTGATCGCCTGCTGCAGCGTCGGCCGCGGCGTGACGTAGTGGGAGTTGGCGTAGACCTTCACGAATTTCAGCTCGGCGATCTTCTTGCCCGTGAGCGGGTCGAACTCGACGATCGACTCGATCTCGTCGCCGAACATGCCGATCCGCCAGCCGCGATCCTCAAGGTGGGCCGGCCACAGCTCGATGGAATCGCCCCGCACCCGGAAGGTGCCGCGGGCGAAATCCGCCTGGATCCGCTTGTACTGGAGGGCCACGAGGTCGGCCACGAGTTGGCGCTGCTCGATCTTCTCGCCGAGCGTCACCGTGAACGACATCGCCGTGTAGGTCTCGACCGAGCCGATGCCGTAGATGCACGACACCGAGGCGACGATGATCACGTCGTCCCGCTCCAGCAGGGCGCGGGTGGCCGAGTGGCGCATCCGGTCGATCTGCTCGTTGATCGACGATTCCTTCTCGATGAACGTGTCTGAGCGCGGGACGTAGGCCTCGGGCTGGTAGTAGTCGTAATAGGAGACGAAATACTCGACGGCGTTGTCCGGGAAGAACGACTTGAATTCGCCGTAGAGCTGCGCCGCCAGGGTCTTGTTCGGGGCGAGGATCAGCGCCGGGCGCTGGGTCTGCTCGATGATCTTGGCCATCGTGAAGGTCTTGCCCGAGCCGGTGACCCCGAGCAGGACCTGGTCGCGCTCCATCGCGCTGATCCCGCCGACCAGTTCGGCGATGGCGGTGGGCTGGTCGCCGGCCGGCTCGAACTCGGATTTCAGCGTGAACCGGAGGCCGCCCTCGGATTTCTGCGGCCGGTCCGGCCGGTGCGGCACCCAGGTCTGGCCGTCCTTGAACAGCGGGTTGCCCTCGATCAGCAGCCGCTCCAGCGCCGTCACGGTCGCGGAGGCGCCGCCGTCGCCGCCCGGATCCGGCAGGTCGGCGCCCTCGGGCGCGGGCCCGTCCTCGGGCGGGGTCAGCCCGAGGGCCTGGGCGAGGCGCGGATCGACCTCGGCCGCGTCGCCGAGGGCGTAGCCGGATTGCGGCGCCTCGGCGAAGCCGTCTCGGGCGATCTCGACCTTGCGGCTGGCCGCCTTGCCGACCGGCTCCTTGGCGGGCCGTCCCTTGGGCTTGCCCGGACGCGGCTTCTCCGGTTCCGGCGCGATCGGCGGCGGCCGGTTGCGGTTCAGCGCCGGGTTGAGCAGTTCCGCCAGGTAGGTGTCGAGCGGTTTCAGCTCGGGCTTCGACGCCTTGGCCGACGAGGCCGAGACGGATACGGCGCGCGGCTTCTTCGGAGCGGGCGTGTTCTTCGGAGCAGGCATGGCACCAATATGGGCCCCGCACGCGCCGCGAGAAACCCTCGGGGCTGCGGAGTTTTCAAGCTTTCACGGGGGAGCCCGCCGATGACCGCACCGATCCATCCCGAGACCCGCATCGGGCACGTCCACCTCAAGGTGGCCGACCTCGACCGGGCGCTGGGCTTCTATTGCGGAATCCTCGGCCTCGGCCTGACCCAGCGCTACGGCGAGCGCGCCGCCTTCGTCGCGGCCGGGGGCTACCACCACCATATCGGCCTCAACACCTGGGAGAGCCTCGGCGGTCCGCCGCCCGCGCCGGGGACCACCGGCCTGTACCACCTCGCCCTGCTCTACCCGACCCGGGCCGCCCTGGCGGATGCCCTGCGCCGGGTCGAGGCGGCCGGCATCCCCCTCGACGGCGCCAGCGACCACGGGGTCAGCGAGGCCCTGTACCTGCGCGATCCGGACGGCAACGGCGTCGAGCTCTACCGGGACCGGCCGGAGGCGGAGTGGCCCCGCGATCCGGACGGCGCCCTGCGGATGGTCACGGCCCCGCTCGATCTCGACGCTCTTCGCCGCGAAAATGGATAATTACAACTCTTAGGTAGAATTCACCGTGCTTTGGCCTGGACCGGCACGGTCGATGCTGAGAAAATTCGGTCCCATCGACCGGTGAATTGGCTTGCGGCGGCCGGAGCCCGCCGGTACTTTGCGGTGCAAAGCATGATGCAGGGCGGGGGCTGAAGCTCATGCAGGACCTGGACAAGGCGCTGGCCGACATCGTCGCGATCCGGTCGCAGATCGCCCGCGATACCGCGTTCCGCGGCCTGGGCGCGGCCACCGTGGCGGGGACCGGCGGCCTGTCGCTCGCCTGCGCGGTGGGCCAAGCCCTCTGGCTCGGCGATCCCGCGGCCCGGCCGGCCCTGTTCTTCGGCCTGTGGATCGGTGCCGCCCTGGTGGCGTTCGCCCTGATCGGGGTCGAGGCGGTCCGGCGCAGCCGCCGGCTCCATTCCGGCCTCGCCGACGCGATGGTGTGGAACGCCATCGAGGTGTTCATGCCGGCCGCCGGCACCGGGGCGTGCCTGGCCCTGGTGATCGCCCGCTTCGCTCCGGAAGAGGTCTGGATGCTGCCCGGCCTGTGGCAGGTGCTGGTCGGGCTCGGCCTGTTCGCCTCGGCGCGGATCCTGCCCCGGGCGGTCCAGGGGGTCGGCGCCTGGTACCTGCTCACCGGCCTCGCCGCGCTGGCGATCGCGGCCGAGACCCGCACCCTGTCGCCCTGGACCATGGGGCTCCCCTTCGTGGTCGGCCAGATCTGGCTGGCCGGCCTCATCCATCGCGGCGCCCGGGCCTTCGATGATGACCTCTGACCGCGACGACGGACGGTTCTCCTACGAGGGGCTGGACCGGATCATCCACGAGCGGGCGCGGCTCAGCGTGCTCACCTCCCTGGTGGCCCACCCCAAGGGCCTGCCCTTCCCCGACCTCAAGCGCCTGTGCGGGCTGACCGACGGCAACCTGAGCCGCCACCTGGCCGTGCTCAGCGAGGCCGACCTGGTGAGCCTCGAAAAGGGGTTTTCGCTCAACCGGACGCAGACGGTGTGCCGGATGACGCCGACCGGGCGCCGGCGCTTCATCTTCTATCTCGGCGTGCTCGAGCAGGTGGTGCGCGACGCGGCGGCGGCGGCCGAGCGAAGTCCGGACGGCGGGGTGCGCGGCCTCGATCCGGCCACGAAACCGGCCTGAGAACGCCGGATCGCGCAGAGACTCTCAACGCAAACCGAATAAACCTCAGCGATACGCCCATGCCGGGAGACTTTACGATGCAAAGCGAAGCGGGGCCGGGGGGGCTGCACGCCGCGATCATCATGGACGGCAACGGGCGCTGGGCGACGCAGCGCGGCCTGCCGCGTCTGGCCGGCCACCATCGCGGCGTCGAGGCGATCCGGCGCACCGCCGAGGCCTGCCCGGATCTCGGCATCGGCACGCTCACGCTCTACGCCTTCTCGGCCGACAACTGGCAGCGCCCCGACGACGAGGTCGGCGGCCTGATGCGGCTGCTGCGCTCCTACCTGCGCAACGAGACCCAGCGGCTCGCCCGCACCGGCACCCGGCTCAGCGTCGTGGGCCGGCGCGACCGCCTGCCCCGGGGCATCCCGGAGGCGATCGCGGCCGCCGAGGCGGCCACGGCGGCCGGCACCCGCCTGCACCTGCGGATCTGCGTCGACTATTCCGCCCGGGACGCGATCATCGCGGCGGCGCAGGCGCTCCAGGGCGGCGACGCCTCCCGGGAGAGTTTCGGCGCGCTGGTGGCCGGGCAGATGCACGGCTCGCCGGTGGACGTGGACCTCGTGATCCGCACCGGCGGCGAGCAGCGCCTGTCGGATTTCCTGCTGTGGGAGGCGGCCTATGCCGAACTCCACTTCACCGACCGGATGTGGCCGGATTTCGGCCCCGACGACCTCGCCACGGCGATCGCCGACTTCGCCCGCCGGGATCGCCGCTTCGGCGGCCTGAAGGCGCCCGCGGTTCCGGCGGCGGCCTGACCCCCGGCCCGCTTGACGGGCGCGCCGGCTCAGGCAGAGGCTTTTCGCCATGACCGAGACCCGCACGACTGAAACGCTCGCCAACCGCCGCGTCCTCCTCGTCATCGGCGGCGGCATCGCGGCCTACAAGGCCCTCGACCTGATCCGGCGCCTGCGCGAGCGGGGCGCCAGCGTCTGCCCGGTGCTGACTGCGGGCGCGCAGGAATTCGTGACGCCGCTCGCCGCCGCGGCGCTCGCGGGCGAGCGGGCCCATACCGACCTGTTCGACCGGGCCGAGGAGGCCGATATCGGCCACATCAAGCTGGCCCGACAGGCGGATGCCGTCGTGGTGGCGCCGGCCACCGCCAACCTGATGGCCCGGATGGCGGGCGGCCACGCCGCCGACCTCGCGACCACGATCCTGCTGGCCACAACCCTGCCGATCCTGATCGCGCCGGCCATGAACGTGCAGATGTGGGCGCATCCGGCGACCCGCCGCAACCGCGCCACCCTGGAGGGCGACGGGATCCGCCTCGTCGGGCCCAATGCCGGCAAGATGGCCGAGGCGGAGACCGGCCCCGGCCGCATGGCCGAGCCCAACGAGATCGCCGACGCCGTCGAGCGGATGCTGGGCGAGGCGGGCGCCGGGGCCCCGGGCCTCGGCTTCCTGTCGGGCCGCCAGGGCGCGCCCGCCCGCCCCCTTGCCGGAAAGCGGGTTCTGGTGACCTCCGGGCCGACCCACGAGCCGATCGATCCGGTGCGCTACCTCGCCAACCGGTCCTCCGGGCGCCAGGGCCACGCGATCGCGGCCGCGGCCGCCCAGGCCGGCGCCCGCGTGACGCTGGTCTCCGGGCCGGTCTCGATCCCGGATCCCGCCGGCGTCGCCGTGGTGCGGGTCGAGACCGCCCGGGACATGCTCGCGGCGGTCGAGGCCGCCCTGCCCGCCGACATCGCGATCTTCGCGGCCGCGGTGGCCGACTGGCGCCCCGAGACGGAGGCCGGCGCGAAGAAGATCAAGAAGGACGGCGCCGGCCCGGTGCCGATGCCGCTGGTCGAGAACCCCGATATCCTCGCCACCGTCGCGCGTCTGGAGGCCGGGCGCCCCCCCCTGGTGGTCGGCTTCGCCGCCGAGACCGACACGGTGCTGGACCACGCCCGGGCCAAGATCGTCCGGAAGGGCTGCGATCTGATCGTCGCCAACGACGTCTCGGCCGCGGGCGGCGTCATGGGCGGGACCGACAACACGGTCCACCTGATCCACCGCGACGGCGCGCTGGAGACCTGGCCGCGCCTCGGCAAGGACGAGGTCGCCCGCCGGCTCGTCGCGCATCTGGCCGGCCTGCTGGCGCGCTGAGCCGGCCTCGGACCCGCAGAACCGGCCGCGCGAAGCCGATTTCGCCGCGGGTGTGGCGGCGAATCCTCGCCCGTCTTGACGCCGCGCGGGCTTCCCGAAGCCCGCGCCGGAGCAAGACGCAGCGGACGAAGACCGATGCGAATGCGGTCACGGTGGGCCTTGCTGGGCGGGGATTGTCCGCCCGTCGCTCTATCGGCCGCCTCGATCTCTGTATCGATCGATGAAAGCGTATTGAAAATCGATTATCCGCCGCTCGACATTTCAAAATGATCCAAACTAAGTCTCGCTGGCGAATTCAAGGTCTCTGACGTTCCAAGATAAGTCGCCCTCAAAAGCTTGCAATCTGCGGTTTTACCAGGCTGTAACCCCATGGCGCCGAACAGAACACTGTCGGCTCGGGGGCGTTATGGATCATGGAACGTAGACTTCTTTCGGGATGGGCGGCCACTCTGCTTGTCATCGCGGCCGGTCCTCTTGTCGGAACGGCGCAGGCACAGCCTTCGGCGCCTCGAAATACGGAAGAATCGACGATCCTGCCGGATCCGAATGCGCCGCAGCGCCTCCCGCTGGATCGGCCGTCGACGCCCGCGCCGGACACCCGCCCCGCCGTCGGCTCGGTGGATCCGCGCAACGTCGGCCCGAAATTCGGCCTGCTCGGGAATCTCGGCGGCGTCCGCGACCGGCTCTGGGAACACGGGATCCTGCTCAACCTGGGCTACGTCTACGAGGGCGCCACGAACGCGGCCGGCGGGGACCGCACGCTGGCGCGCGGTGCCGCCCAGTTCGTCGCCAAGGGCCTGTTCGACTTCGAGAAGATGTTCGGCCTGGAAGGCGGGTCGGGCGTGGTCACGCTCAGCCACAGGCACGGCCGCGACCTGACCCAGGACGCGCATCTCGGCACCCAGACCAGCGTCGAGGAGATCTACGGCCGCGGCCGCATCTGGCGACTGAGCCAGTTCTGGTACGATCAGAAGTTCGGCCCGTTGGTGGACCTGAAGATCGGTCGGATGCCGTCGAGCGACGACTTCGCCGGCTTCGCCTGCGAGTTCCAGCTCAACGCCCTGTGCGGCGCCCCGACCGGCAAGATCGCCGGCAACTACATCTACAACTATCCGGTCAGCCAGTGGGCGACCCGCCTGCGGGTCGGCACGGCGGACACGGCCTACGTCCAGGTCGGCGCCTACCAGGTCAATCCGGACAACCTCGTCGACGGCTTCAGCTTCAACTTCAGCAAGGACACCGGCGCCCTGATCCTGTCCGAGGCGGGCTGGTTCCCGAAGGTCGGCGGCGCGGGCTACGCCGGCAGCTACAAGGTCGGCGGCTGGCACGAGACCAGCGGCGGCAACGACGTCTACCTAAACGACCGGCGCCTGCCCTTCCCCATGTACCGGGGACAGCCGCTGCATCACGACGGCCGGGACGGCCTGTATTTCGTCGGCGTCCAGGAGGTCTACCGCCCGGATCCCGCCAACACCGTCCGCAACGTCTCGGCCTTCGTCCGGGCCGTGGCCAGCGACCGGGACACCTCGGTCTACTCGGCCCAGGTGACGGGCGGGTTCGTCTACAAGGGCTGGTGCGCGGAGCGTCCCAACGACTGGATCGGCTTCGGCGTCGGCCAGACGACCCCGAATCCCCGGGCGGTCGAGGCCATCGCGCTGAGCAACCTGGTCGGCCGGACCAGCCGGCGGCTGCCGTGGCAGGAACGCTTCGTCGAGGCGTTCTACAGCATCGCGGTGACCGACAACGTCGTCGTCCGACCCAACATCCAGTACATCACCCGGCGGGCCACGCCGGAGCAGAAGCCCGACGTCGTGGTGTTCGGCCTGACCTCGCTGATCACCTTCTGAGTGCCCCGCCGCCCGGTTCCCGTCGCACGGCGGGCCGGGCCGACGAAGGCCTTGAACGCCCCCGCGGTGGGGAGGGGCCGGGGGTGGAGGCCGCAGGATCGCGCGGAGACGCGCCATCCGAACCACCCCCACCTCCACTTCCCCCGCCAGGGGAGGAGAGAGCCCTCGGCGCACCCTGCGTGGCCATCGTAACCCGCACGGCGGTGGCGCATCATGGAACGCCCCACCCCGGCGCGAAGATCAGTGACCCGCCGGAATGCGAGCGTAAAGACAACGTTAAACAGCTTTCAATTGAAACGAAGTCGACAAAATTCTCCGACCGATGCGGTTTCGACACGGAATAGTTCAAGCACCGATTGTCATCCAGCGACACAGTTAAGAGTGAGATCAAGAAGTTTCACGGCCGTAACATTCGACAAATGGTTCCGTATCGGACATGACCGCGCGACCGTCGGGTTTCTGGAGTTGTGCGATGATCCGCCTGCAAAATATTTCGATCCGCACGACGATGAGCGTGGTGTTCTTCGTATTGGGTCTGATCATCTTCACCTATGCGACGACCGCGCTCATCGGGGCGCGGACGGAGGCCGTCCAGGCCGAGGCGGGCATCTCGCTCGTGCGGGCGAGCCGCGCGCTGCTCCAGACCCTGTACGCGACGCGGCTGGAGCGGGGCGCCACCCTGCAGTTCCTGGCCGCCGACCAGCCGATGGATGCCGAGACCCTGTCCGGGCTCTACACGGAGCGGCAGCGGGCGGTGGCCGGCATCGCCGCGGCGACGGCTCTTGTGGGCGACCTGGATCTGCCCTCCGTCCGGGCGACGCTCGGTCAGCTCCAGGCGTCCCGCGAGCGTGTCGAGCGCCTCCGCCCCCGGGTGGATGACGCCCTGAAGGTGTCCAAGGCCCAGCGTGACGCCGCCGTCACCGCGGAGGCGCAGACGGCCCTCCTCGCCATGCTCGACACCCTGACGGCGACGACGGATGCGATCGATGCCGCGATCCCGCGCTCCGACACCGTCCTGGAGCGCGATCTCTCCCTCAAGCGCGCGGCCTGGGCGACCCGCATGGCGCTCGGCGCCATCGCGCTGCGGATCCAGACGTCCCTGTCGGCCGGGACGCCCTGGTCGCCCGCCGAGACCGTCGCGGCCGCGGAGGAGCGGGGGCGGCTCGACGCCACGTGGAAGCTCGCCGCGGAGACGGCGGCGAACCTCATGGGCCCGGTCCGGACGGCCTTCGACAAGGCGCGCACCAACAATTTCGAGGGCGCGCCCCTCGACCGGCGCATGGCCGTCTCGACCGCGCTGGCCCAGCATCAGCCGCCCGGGGTCACGCTCCAGCAGGCGCGCAAGCTCGACACCCCGGAACAGGCCACCCTGGTGGACCTCGCCTACGCCGCCCTCGACGAGATGATCGCGCGCGCCGAGACCCTGGCCCAGGAGGCGCGCGGCGTCCTGATTCGCAACGTGGCGGCGCTGGTGGTCTCCGGCCTGCTCGTGGCCCTCGGCCTCGTCGCCCTTTTCGGCTTCGTGCTGCGGCCGATCCGGACGATGACCGGGACCATGCAGGCCCTGGCCGACGGCGACGCGTCGGTCGCGGTGCCTCTGCGCGACCGCGACACCGAGGTCGGCGCGATGGCGCGGACGGTCCAGGTGTTCAAGGACAACCTGATCCGCGCCCGGGCGCTGGAGGCGGAGACCGCGCAGGCGCGCGCCGCCGCCGAGGAGCACCGCAAGGCCGGCATGCTTCAGATGGCCGAGAGCTTCGAGCGGGCGGTCGGCGGCATCATCGGCCAGGTCTCGTCCTCGGCCACCGAATTGCAGGCCACCGCACAGACCATGACCGCCACCGCCACGCAGACCGCCAGCCAATCCACCACGGTCGCGGCCGCGGCCGAGGAGGCGGCCAGCAACGTCAACACCGTGGCGGCCGCCGCCGAGGAGCTGGGCACCTCCGTGCAGGAGATCGGCCGGCAGGTCGACGGATCCGCCAAGCTGGCGCTGGGGGCGGCCGCCGAGGCCGGCCAGACCGCCGACCTGGTGCAGGAATTGAGCAGCGCCGTCGGGCGGATCGGCGACGTGGTCGGGCTGATCTCGAGCATCGCCGGGCAGACCAACCTGCTGGCCTTGAACGCGACCATCGAGGCGGCGCGCGCCGGCGAGGCCGGGCGCGGCTTCGCGGTCGTGGCCTCCGAGGTGAAGGCGCTCGCCGAGCAGACCGCCAAGGCCACCGAAGAGATCTCCGGCCAGATCGGCCGCATCCAGGCCTCCACGGGCGGGGCGGTGACGGCGATCGGCTCGATCACGGCGCGAATCCAGGAGATCAGCGGCGTGGCGACCTCGATCGCGGCGGCGGTCGAGCAGCAGGGCGCGGCCACGCAGGAGATCGTGCGCAACGTCGGCCAGGCGGCGGCGGGGACCGGCGAGGTCACCAGCAACATCGCGGGCGTCGCGAGTGCCGCCGACGAGACCGGCAAGGCGGCCGGCCAGGTGCTCGGCGCGGCGACGGAACTGTCCCGCCAGTCGGAGACGCTGACCGCCGAAGTGGCGCGGTTCCTCGACACGGTCCGGGCCGCCTGAGCCGCCGCCCCGACGGCGATCCTGCGCCTCCCTGGCCTGGACGAACCTGAGTCGATAGAAGGCCCCCCGACGGCCGGCGCGGACGGCGCCGGCTCCAGGGAGATACCATGCCTCGCCTGTCCCTCATTGCCGGAGCCGCGTTCATCGCCATGACAGCAGCCGCGAATGCCGAGATCGTCACCCTGCCCTCGGGCCTGAAGTACCAGGACGAGGTGGTGGGCACCGGGCCCGAGCCGAAGGCCGGCCAGCAGGTCACCGTGCAGTACACGGGCTGGCTCGACGAGGGCGGCCAGAAGGGCAAGAAGTTCGATTCCTCCCGCGACCGCAACCAGCCCTTCAGCTTCCCGCTGGGCGCCGGCCAAGTGATCAAGGGCTGGGATCTCGGCGTCGCCACGATGAAGACCGGGGGCAAGCGCACCCTGATCATCCCGCCGGAGCTCGGCTACGGCGCCCGGGGCGCCGGCGGCGTGATCCCGCCGAACGCCACGCTGATCTTCGACGTCGAACTCCTCGGCGCGAAGTAAGGGTTCGGCTGCGCGACGGCGAGAGTCCCGAGACAATGCTGTTCGCGCAGCTGCCCGACGAGCTGTTCAAGCCGCTGGCCTCGCCGAGCCGGGGCTTCAACGCGGCCCTGCTGCTGCACCTGCACCGGCGCGTCCTCGGGGCGGAGCCGGTGCGCAAGGCCGAGCTGCTCGCCGAGATCGGCGATTTCGCCGCCGGCTGGAGCGACCCCGAGATCCTGGGCGACGAGCCGATCTCCGCGGATCCGGCCGAACGCCGCAACGCCCTCTACCGGCGCCTCCTGGAGACCGGCTGGCTGCTCGAGCGCCGCGAGCGCTACGTCCCGGTGGCCGAGTTCGACCCGGAGGCGCGCCTCCTGCTCGAGGAGCTGTCCCGGCTGGAGCGGGGCGAGACCCGCTCCTACGGCGGCGCGGTGCTGGAGGTGCTGGGCGGCCTGGAGAGCGCCGTCTCCGATCCGGCCAACCGCTCCGAGGCCCTGTCCAACGCCGCCCGGGCGTCCGCCGCCTTCCTGGCCCATGTCCGCGGACTCGCCGCCGGCATGCGCAAGGTCGAGGAGCGGATCCTGCGCGAGCCCGACCGGGCCAAGACCTTCCGGCTGTTCTTCGAGGATTTCGTCGAACGCCACCTGATCAGCGACTACCGGACGCTGCACACCCGCTTCAACCCGTTCCGGTTCCGCGCCAGCGTGGTCCGCGAGGCCGGCCGGGCGCTGCGCGACGCCCTCACGGTGCGGGCGCTGGCCGAGGGTCAGATCCGCGAGGGCCGCAGCCCCGACCTCGATACCGCCCAGCGCGCGGTCCGGGCCGACCTCGCCCAGATCCTCTCGGTGTTCGAGGGGCTCGACAACCATCTCGACGCAGTCGATGCCGTGGTGGCCCGCCTGGAGCGGCGGATCGGCGCCGCGCTCCACGCCATGGACCGGCCGGACCCTTCGGGGATCGAGCGGGTCGCCGCGATGCTGCGCGCCGTCGGCGCCGCCGAGGTGGCGCCGGAGGTGCCGCCGGTGGTGTCGCTGCTGCGGCCGCCGATCGGCCAGGGCCACCTGCAGACGCCGCGCGCCCGCCGCAGCGCCATCGAGGTCGAACCGCTGCCGGATATCGACGACGACCCCGCGGTGGATGCCTTCGCGGCCGCCAAGGCCGAGTTCCGCCGCCGCACCACCGTGACGCCGGAGACCATGACGGCCTTCGTCGAGGCGCGGCTCGGCAAGGCCGTGTCGCTGCGCGGCTCGCAGATCACGATCGAGGGGGTCGACGACTTCGTGGTGTTCCAGCGCCTGCGCGAGATCGACGTGCTGTTCGATGCGCGGCTGCGCGACCGCTACGCGGTAGTCCGGCTGCCCGAGCGGCTGGCCAACGGCTGGCTGGACTGCCCCGATTTCCTGCTGGAGCGGCGTGCCGGTGCTTGAGGGATTTCGCGCGATCATCGACGGCGACGAGCCGCCGCCGCCCGGCGCCCGCGCCCCGGACGCCGAGGAGCTGTGCCGCGCCCTCCAGGTGATGCTCAAGGGGCAGGTGATCTACGCGGACACGCCCGGGATCGGCCGCTCCTACGAGCTGGCCCGGCACTACGCGCCGTTCTTCACCGACTACTTCGCCTGCCTGGGCTACGCGCTCACGGTCTCGCACCGCGACCAGATGGTGTCGCTGAGCCCCGCCGCCGACGCGCCCCGGCACGACATCGCCTCCGAGCGCCTGCGCAAGGACGAGACCCTGGTGCTGTTGGCGCTGCGGCTGCTCTACGAGGAGGGCCTGCGCGACAACCGCGCCGGCACCGACGGGATCGTCGCCTGCACCACCGACGAGATCGTGGAGAAGATCCGGGCCGTCGCCCGCAACGAGCCCCCGGAAGAGGGCCGCCTCGCCGACATCCTACGCCTCTACGCCCGGCGCGGGGGCCTGCGGATGGGCGAGCGCGACCGGGTCGAGCGGGTCACGCCGCTGTCGCTGCTGCCGGGCCTCGCGGTGCTGGCCTCCGACGCCTGGCTGGAGCGCCTGCGCGCGTGGTCGGATGCCGGGGAGCTCTGAGGGCGGCCCTCGGCACCGCTGGCGGATGAGCCGCGCCCGGTTCCCGGACGCCTGGACCGTCAGGGGACGCCATGTCGCTGCGCGCGGACGCGTCGCGTCGCGTCCCGCTGGGTCGCGGGCCGCTCACGCTGCCTGCGCCCGGGAAAAGGGCTCGGCGCAAACGGTAACCCGGCGTCTCAAGCCGACCGCACCGTCGCCAGGAAATGCTCGACCTCCTCGCCGAGCTGCGCCGCATGGCGGGCCATCTCGGAGGCCGAATCGAGCACCTGCCCGGCCGCTTGCCCGGTCGCCGCGGCGGCGCCGGCCACGCCGGTGACGTTGGCGGTCACCGCCTCGGTTCCGGTGGCGGCCTGGGTCACGTTGCGGACGATCTCCTGGGTCGCGGCGCCCTGCTCCTCCACGGCGGCGGCGATCGCGGTCGCCATCCCGCTGATGTCGCGGATGCGGGCCGCGATGCCGTCGATCGCCCGCACCGCCTCGCCGGTCGAGCCCTGGATCTGGCCGATCTGCGCCGCGATCTCCGCCGTGGCCCGGGCGGTCTGGGCCGCGAGCGCCTTCACCTCGGTGGCGACGACCGCGAAGCCGCGCCCCGCATCCCCGGCCCGCGCCGCCTCAATGGTGGCGTTCAGGGCCAGCAGGTTGGTCTGGTCGGCGATCGAGGAGATCAGCGACACGACCTCCCCGACCCGCTGCGCGCCCGTGCTCAGGGCCTGGACCAGCTGGGCGGTCGCGGCGGCCTCGCGGACGGCGGCCTGGGCCAGATCGGCCGATGCGCCGACCTGGCGCCCGATCTCGTCCACCGTCGAGCCCAGCTGCTCGGCCGCCACCGCCACCGTGGTCACGTTGGTGGAGGCCTGTTCGGCCGCCGCCGCCGCGCCGGTCGACTGGCCGGCGGTCTGCGCCGCCGTCGCGTTCAGGCCCTGGGCGGTGGCCTGCAACCGGGTCGCCGCCGCGGTCACCGAGCCGACGATGCCGCCGACGGCGCCCTCGAACCGGTCGGCGAGCGTCCGCGTCGCCTCCCGGCGCTGGGTCTCGGACGCGGCGCGGGCCTGGGCCGCCTCGACCTCCAGGGTGCGGGTATGCTGCAGGTTCTGCCGGAACACCGCCACGGCGGCCGACATGGCGCCGATCTCGTCCCGGCGGGCCGCGTAGGGGATTTCCGCCCGGGCGTCGCCGTCCGCCAGCCGGCGCATGGCCCGGGTCATGAGGGTGATCGGGCGCGAGACGCCGACGAAGCTGTAGAGCGTCGCCCCCAGGGCGATCAGCAGCGTGACGCCCAACATGATCACGGTCGAGCGGACCGCCTCGGCCTGGCTCTGGCGCGCGCTGCGGCCGGCCGCGTCGCCGGCCTGGATGTTCATCTCGGCCAGCGCGTGCGCGGCTCCGGCGGCGGCGACGTAATGGCCGTTCATCGTCCCGCGGAAATACGACATCGCCGCGTCGCGCTGCTCGAGGCTGAAGCCGCGCAGCCGCTCCCAGTCGTAATGCTGGACCTTGAGCTTGGCGAGGAGGTCATCGAACCGGGCCTTCTCGTCGGGCGAGGCGATCAGCGCCCGGTAGGCCTCGACCTTGGCGTTCCGCTCCCGGGTCAGCCCGTCCACTTCCTTCACGGTGAGTTGCCGCTCGGTCTCCGCCGCCGCGGTGACGAACCGGACCTGCGCGAGGCGCGACCGGATCACCAGGGCCTCGATGGCCTGCGCCTCGTTCATCGACAGCACCGCGTGATCGAGCAGCGCCGCGAGCTGGCTGTCGAGGGCGATCATCCGATGGATCGCGAATCCGCCCTGAAGCGCGGCGGCGAGGAGGAGCAGGGCGAAGAGGCCGCTCAAAGTGAGCTTCAGGCTGGCACGCATGGTTCTGATCGATCCCCCCGGGGGGACGATACAAGCGATAAATTGTCTGACAAGTTGTGAATCCCGGCGGAGGTGACAGCCCGGCGCCGGTCACGCCGAAGCTTGCATGCGCGGCCGAACCCGGCCAACTGGACCACGCAACCCTCCGACAGCGGCCCGGCCTCCCGACATCGTGTACGTCCTCACCGACATCGCCATCTCCAACTGGTACCTGATCCGGCGCGAGCAGATCCGCCTCCGGGGCGCCGCCGCCCTGGTCGGGCCGACGGGGGCCGGCAAGTCCACGATCTTCGACGCGGTCGGCACGGTGCTGGCCGGCAACAACGCCAGCCGGCTGGCGCTGAACGCCTCGGCCTCCGGGCGCAGCGCCCGCACGGTGCGCGACTATTGCCTGGGCTGGATCAGCGACCCGGCCGAGGGCGGCAGGCCCACCCGGGAATCCTGCGAGACCGTGCTGGCCCTGGTGTTCGAGAATCCGGCCTCCGGCCGCACCGTCACGGTCGGGCTGGCGCTGGCCGCCCGGGCGGTGGAGCCGCGCGAGACGGTGCTGTCCCGCTTCATAGCGGTCGGGCACCGGTTCGAGATCGCCGACTATGCCCGCACCGCCCCGGGCGGCAGCTTCACGGCGCCGTGGAGCGAGATCGCCGCGGATCTGCGCGCCCGGGCGGCGAGCTTCACCGAATACCGGACCTCCGGCGAGCGCTTCACCGCCGACATCCTGGCGACCCTGCGGGAGGGCGCGCCCTCCCCCGAGCCGCGGCACTTCCTGCGCAGCTTCTCCAACGCCGTGGCGTTCAAGCCGATCTTCGACACCAGCGCCTTCGTGCGCGCCTTCGTGCTCGACCCGGAGCCCCTGGACGTCGAGCGGGTGCGGCTCTCCATCGCCAACTGGCGCCGCCTGCTGGAGACGATCGGCGAGCTGGAGAGCCGGCTCGCCCGGCTGCGCCGCCTGCGCGACCGCTACGAGGCCTGGGGCGAGGCGGTGCTGGCCGCCGCCACGCACGAGTTCGGGGCGGCCTGCGCCGAGCTGCGCCGCCGCAGCCTCGACCTCGTCGCGGTCCGGCTGCGCCTGCGCGAGGGCGCCGACACCGTGCGGATCGCCCGGGAGCGGGTCGCGGCGAGCCGCGGCCACGTCCGGGAGATCGACGGCGAGATCGCCGAGAAGAAGGCCCTGCTCGCCGGCAGCGCCGCGGAAGGCCGGCTCGCCGCCTCGACGCTGGGCCTGTCGATGCTGGAGCGGGACCGGAAGGATCTCTCCGCCCGGATCGCCGACCTCGTCGGCCTGGTCGGCCAGATGGGCAAGCTCCAGCCGGTCGCCCCGATCCTGCGCCAGGCCTGCCCGCCGGCGGCCCGCCTCGCGGAATCCTGCGCCCGGGCCGGCCTGCGCCGGGAATCCTCACCCGACGAGATCCTGCGCCCGGACGGGCCCCTGGCGGAACTGATCGACGGGCTGGCACGCCTGCCCGAGTTCGACGAGGCGCTGGAGCGGGCGGCCGAGGATGCTGCGCTCAAGGCCCGCGCGGAGGAGAGCGAGGCCGAGCGCACCGCGCCGCGCACCGGGGGCGGCCCGGCGGCGCGCCTGTCCTCCGATACGGTGGCGTTCCGGGGCGAGCTGGCGCGGCGCGACATCGACGCTCTGCCGATCTGCGAGCTGGCCGAGATCGTCGACCCGACCTGGGGGCCCGCTCTGGAAGGCCTGCTCGGGCGCGCCCGCGAGGCCCTGGTGGTGGCGCCCGACCGGCTGAGCGAGGCGCTGGGCGTCCTGCAATCGGGCCGCGACCGGTTCCACCGCTGCATCCTGGTCAAGACCACCGACACCGCCAAGCAGCGGGCGCGCCGCTACGACGACGGCCCGCTCACCGTGATCGAGACCAGCGACCCGCATGCGGAGGCGTTTCTGGGGGTGCGGCTCGGGGGCTACGACCTGGCAAAGGACGATGCCGAACTCGCCCGCCTGTCCCGCGCCGTCGCGCCGAGCGGCCGGACCACGGCCGGCATGGCCTATTCGGTGACCCGCAGCGTCGACCTGCTGATGACCCGCGGCCATCGCGGGCCCACGGTGGACAGCCGCCGGGCGCACGAGGTCGCGGTCGCGGAGGCCCGGCGGCTGCGCGGCGAGGCGGCGGTCCTGCGCGAGGCCGCCCGCACCGCCGCCGCGGTCCGGGCCCGCATCGCGCGCGGCCTCGACGACGTCGATTCCCTCCGGGGCGAACTGGACGGGCTGGAGGGGCGGCGGCGCACGCTCCAGACCGAGCGCGAGGGCATCGAGAAGCGCGACAATGCCGGCCTCACCGCCGAGATCGCCGCGCTGACCACCGAGCGGATGGGCTACCTGCGGGAATTGTCCGAAGAGCTGGAGCCGAAGCTCGACCGCCTGCTCGCCGACGAGGCGGCGCTGCGGGCGCGCCTCGGGACCGTGCGCGAGGCCGCCCGCGCGGCGCTGGCGGCCCGGCGCTCGGCCCTGCGGCAGGCGATGGGCGGCGACGCGGCGCGGGTGCGCCTCGCCCGCTCCGAGACCTTTAACGTCGGCGTGATCGCGCAGGCGCGGGGCGCGCTCGCGGGCCTCGACGCCAAGGCCGCAGGCACGCGGGCCGCCACCGAGCGCGGACTCGCCCGGGAGTCCGCCGAGGCGGCCCGCTCGCACGGGCGCGTCGCCGAGCGCGAGCTGACCGAGGCCTGTTCGGCCTGGCGGGTCGAGAACCCGCTGAACGCCGGCGACGCCCCGGCGATCGACGGCTACGCCTGGGTCCGGAAGGAATACGAGGCCGTCGAGGGCCACGAGCTGCGCCGCTACCGCGCCCAGGCCGAGCGGGCCGAGGTCGAGATGCGCCGGCTCATGACCGAGGATCTGCTGACCCGCTTGGCCGACCGCTTCGAGCGGGTCCATGCCCGGCTCGCCGCCCTGAACGAGCGGCTCTCGGCCCGCAGCTTCACCGGCCAGACCTACGCGTTCGAGGCGGCCGTGGACCGGCGCTACGCCGCCGTCCACGCGCTCGCCACCGAGACCGCCCGCTCGCCCGAGGCCGCGCAGGCGCTGCTCGCCGGCGAGACCGAGGGGCCGATGGCGGCGGCGCTGGAGGAGATCACCGCGCTGATCGCCGGCCAGGAGGATGCGGCCCGGCTCGCCGATTACCGCAACTACTTCGTCTACGAGATCGGCATGAAGGACGCGGCCGGCAACCGCACGACGATGTCGGCGCGGGCCCTGCGCGGATCGGGGGGCGAGGCGCAGGCGCCGTTCTACGTGGCGATCGCGGCCTCGCTGGCGAGCGCCTACTATCCGGGCGACCGGCCCGGCGACGAGAATCCGGGCTTGGGCCTCTGCCTCCTCGACGAGGCGTTCTCGAAGCTTGACGTGCGCAACAGCCAGGCGCTGGTCGATCTCTACCGCGCCTGGGGATTGCAGCTGCTGATCGCCGCCCCCGAGGACAAGCGCACGACGCTGACCGAGGTGATGGACACCATCGTCACCGTCTACAAGAGCCCGGACCTGACGTCGGTGCGGATCGAGGCCGAGCACCCGTTGGAGGCGGCGCGCCGGGCGCTGCACGCGATCAACCCGGAGCAGGTCGGGATCGAGGGATTCCGCCGCTCCGACGCGGCCGAGTGAGCCGGCGGGGCACCGATCGCGATCCCCGATATCCCCGGTCTTCAGCGATGGCCGCCGTCCCTGCGTGATCGCGCGTGGCAGATTGCGCGTGCGGTCAGCGCAGGCCCGGTGTCAGGGCCATGACCGCACCGACGATCACGAGCGTCTGGAGCCCGATCGCGCCCAGCAGCACCCACTTGAGGATCTCAACCTTCGTCTCGGCGACGTCGACCCTGTTGGTGAGGCGCAGAGCCTCGATGTCCGCTTTGTTGGCGAGCCGCAGAGCTTCGATATCCGACTTGGTCGCGAGATTGCTCTGGATCGCCTCTGCGACGGCGTCGGCCAGCACTTCGGCTTGCTCCGAAGACATCGTCGCTTTGTCGCGGAGGCTGTGAACGAAGCGCAACGTATCGAACGCAACGGCGGTCACGGACGCGGCTCGCGCTTTTCAGGAGCCGGCTTACGCCGAAGGTCCTGTCTCAGGACGACATTCGAATCGTACGCCGCGCGCTGCGATACGCGGAGGATGTTGCCGGGCGCATGTCCTGTCAACGGCAGACCGGGCCGGACGCGCTCGGCTTAAATGGATCACGCTTGCCGCGGCATGACGGGGCTTTGCACCTGAAGACTTTCGCGCTCCGAAAGTTCGCGCGGCGATCTTCAAGGTGCAAAGCCGCATCGTCGTGTCAGTTCAGGTAGGTGCGGATCCAGTTCGGGGAGAGGATCTCACCCTCCTCGGTGATGATCCAGGGCTGCTTGGCCGGATCGGTCAGGGCGCCCGCGGCGGCGGCGATCGCCTCGCGCAGGGTGCCGTACCGCTCGGGCTGGGCCAGCGGGGCGGTCGCCGGGGCCGTGCGCCAGATCGTGAGATCGGCCGGGCGTTCGAGAGCTTCGGTTTCCATGATGTCGTGTCCTTCCGAACCGTTTTGGACCGTTCAGATCCCCGCCGCCCGGTCGAACCGGTGTGCCGCGGGGTCCGTGAGGCTGAGCGTCAATGCAAGCATCTCTGCGGCAGCTTTGCGATCAATTTGGGCATTACAGGTACCAGTATCTAGTCCTACTACGTAGGATTAGGTGCGGTGCCTTGTTCCATGCCCAAACCGGCCATGTCTGATCCGCCGTGAACTTGCGAGAATTGTGGCCACCGATTGATGACCATTCCGTTAGCCAATGCGCGCCAGTCTCCGAGGTGTGCCAGAACACGTCGGGGCCCCGGCGGAGACCGCGCTTCCTCCGTGTTGACGCCCCGATCCTGAACGCGCACTTAAGGCTCTGCCCGCCCCCTGCCCCGCCTCTGCCTGGAG